>NZ_JARAMO010000182.1:0-24367 GCF_028807275.1 Mameliella sp. AT18 | reverse complement strand
CAGGCGCTCCCGCGTGCGCGGGGTCATGGGTTTCAACGGATGGCGGACGTGATCGGATCCGATCACGCCGCCCTCTTTCATCACCACCTTGCAGGCGCGCAGCCCGCACTGGCGGTTTTCATGGTTGATGAGGGGCAGGCACTTCGTCCACTGCGCAAGGGCCGCGTCCTTGTCACCGGCAAGATAGCTGCGGATGATGACGCCGATATGCTCGCACTGCAGGCCCGAGGTCATGGTGCCGGTGCACCCGGCATCGAGATCGGCCAGCAGTGTCACCGCCTCTTCACCATCGAAGGGGCCGATGATGTCCTTGCCTCCGGCCTCGATGAGCGCTGCCAACTTGTCGGCGGCAAAGGGCATTTCCATCTTGAAATAGCTGACGTTTTCCAGCTCGCGCGCCATGCGCGCCAGAAGCGGCACAGACATCTGACAGCCCGACAGCGGGGCGTCCTGCACCATGATCGGGATCGAGATCGCGTCGGAGACCGCCCGGAACTGCTCATAGATCCCGGCCTCGGAGGGGACCAGCCCGACACCGTGATAGGGTGGCATCATCATGACCATCGACGCGCCCAGGGCCTGCGCGGCCTTGGCCCGGTCGACCACGATGCCGGTGCTGAAATGGCTGATCGTGACGATCACCGGCACCCGGCCCGCGACATGTTCCAGGCTGATCCGCATCAGCGTGGCGCGTTCCTCGTCCGACAGCACGAACTGTTCCGAATAGTTGGCGAGGATGCAGATCGCATCAACCCCCTGGTCGATGATGCAGTCCAGAACACGGCGCATCCCCTCTTCGTCGACGCGGCCGTCATCATGGAAGGGCGTGGGGGCAACAGGAAGAATGCCGGTCAGCGGCGTTTTCATGGCGGGTCCTTTCTAGGTATCGGATGCGCGCAGGCGCTTATTCGTGGAAGGGGGCGACGGTCTCGCGCCGGCCCAGCAGGAAGGCATCGGCCACATGGCGCATGGGCGAGAGATCCACATCGCTGCCGCCCGAGGCGACAAGCTGTGCCATGCGGGCGTAGAGGCGCGGGTATTCGCCGGCCAGCGCCGGGCCATCGGCGCTTTGCTCGATGCCGTCGATCACCATGCGGGCGCCACCGTCGTGCAGTTCCAGCCTGCCCCGGTCGGTCTCGGCCTCGATGGTCCAGATCTGATCACCGTCCTGGCGCCAGTCGAAGACGGCACCCACCTCGGCCCCCGCCGGGTGGGCAAAGCGCAGGCTGGCCGCGATCGGCCCCTGCTTGTTCTCGGGCACCTCCAGCGTGGCGTCCGTCAGGTGGATGGCATCGGGCAGGATCTCGGTCAGGATCGACAGCGCATTGATGCCCGGATCAAAGACCCCCAGGCCGCCGGGTTCCCAGATCCAGTCCTGGCCGGGATGCCAGCGGCGCACGTCCTCTTTCCAGGTGATCTGCAGGCGGCGCAGGGTCTTGTCCGCCAGCCAGGCCTTGGCCGCAGCCACCATCGGCGCCTCGCGCGAATGCCAGGTGGCATAAAGCGAGACCCGCTGCGCCTGCGCCATGTCGATCAGCCGGTGACATTCCGACAGCGAGGCGCCGGGGGGTTTTTCCAGCATGACATGCCGTCCCGCCGCGATGGCGGCAGCGGCATAGTCAAAGCGCGGCACCGGCGGCAGGCAGAGCGAGACCACGCGGATGTCGCTGCGCCGCTCCAGCAGTTCGGCGAAGTCGGTAAAGCTCTCGACCCCGTCGACGCTACCCTTGCGCGAAACGGTGGCGGCCAGATCCCAGTCCGGCGAGGCGGCAATGGCCGGAACGTGCTGATCGAGGGCGATCTTGCCGATCCCAACAAGTGCGATTTCCATCAATGCGAGTCCCTTCCGACCGGGGCGCCGCGGCACCCCTTGAGAAAATCCAGGTCGGCGCCGGTGTCGGCGCCCTCGACATGCTGCTGGTGCAGCCAGGCATAGCCGCTTTCGGGGCGTTCATGGGTCGGGGTCCAGTCCGACAGGCGCGCCTGCAATTCCTCGTCGGACACATCCAGGTGCACACGACGCGCGGGCACGTCGACCTCGATCATGTCGCCGTTTTTCACCACGGCCAGCGGTCCGCCCGCCGCCGCCTCGGGCGAGGTGTGCAGGATCACGGTGCCGTAGGCGGTGCCGGACATGCGCGCATCGGAAATGCGGATCATGTCCTTGATGCCCTTTTTCAGCACCTTGGGCGGCAGGCCCATGTTGCCGACCTCGGACATGCCCGGATAGCCCTTGGGCCCGCAGTTCTTGAGCACCATGATGCAGGTTTCGTCGATGTCCAGGTTATCGTCGTTGATCTTGGCCTTGTAGTCGTCGATGTCCTCGAAGACGACCGCCCTGCCCCGATGCTGCATCAGGTGTTTCGAGGCGGCGGAGGGTTTCAGCACCGCACCCTTGGGGGCAAGGTTGCCCTTCAACACGGCAATTCCGCCCTGGTCGGTCAGCGGCTTGTCGACCGGCAGGATCACGTCCTCGTTCCAGTTCTTCGCCTCCTTGACCTCGTCCCAGATCGTGCTGCCGGAGACGGTCAGCGCGTCCTTGTGCAGCTTGCCGCCCTCGCCCAACCGTTTCAGCACGACAGGCAGGCCGCCCGCATAGAAGAACTCTTCCATCAGGTATTCACCCGAGGGCTGAAGGTTGAGGATCGTGGCGATGTCTCGTCCGCAGCGGTCCCAGTCGTCCAGGGTAATGTCCACGCCGACGCGGCCCGCAATGGCCAGCAGGTGCACCACCGTGTTGGTGGACCCGCCAACGGCGCCATTGGTGCGGATCGCGTTTTCGAACGCTTCGCGGGTCAGCACGTCCGAGGGTTTCAGATCGTCCTTGACCATCTGCACGATGCGGCGGCCCGTCAGCTGCGCCATGACGCGGCGGCGCGAGTCCACCGCAGGGATCGCAGCGTTGCCGGACAGGGCCATGCCCAGCGCCTCGCACATCGACGCCATGCTGGACGCCGTGCCCATCGTGTTGCAGGTGCCGGAGGAACGCGTGACGGCCGCCTCGGCCTCAAGGAACTCGTCTTGTGTCATCTCCCCGGCCTTCACCGCCTCGGAGAACCGCCAGAGGTGCGTGCCCGCGCCGACGCGTTCACCCTGGAACCAGCCGTTCAGCATCGGCCCGCCGGTGACGACGATCGACGGCAGATCGCAGGAGGCGGCGGCCATGAGCAGCGAGGGCGTGGTCTTGTCACAACCCACCATCAGGACGCAGCCGTCCATCGGCTGGCCGCGGATCTGTTCCTCGATCGACAGAGCGGCAAGGTTGCGGAACATCATCGCCGTGGGGCGAAAAGTGTTCTCGGAGGCGCTGAACACCGGCACCTCGACCGGGAAACCGCCGGCCTCCCAGATACCCGCCTTCACCTTTTCCGCCAGTTCGCGCAGGTGGCCGTTGCAGGGCGTCAGTTCCGACCAGGTGTTCAGGATGCCGATGATCGGGCGCCCGTCGAACAGGTCCTCGGGATAGCCCTGGTTCTTGAGCCAGCCGCGGTGATAGATCACATCCTTGGTGCTGCCACCGTACCATTCCTGGCTGCGCAGTTTGCGGGGCCATTCTGCCGGTTTGAACGCCATCTGCTTGCCTCCTTCCCTTGGGGAGATACGCCCGAAGGCGCACCGTCACCCCTGTTTCGATTTGTTGTAGACGTCGAAGATCACGGCAGCGAGCAGCACCAGCCCCTTGATCACCTGCTGGTAGTCGATGCCGATGCCCATGATCGACATGCCGTTGTTCAACACGCCCATCAGGAAGGCGCCGACGACAGCCCCCACGATCTTGCCGACACCGCCCGACATCGAGGCCCCGCCGATGAAGACCGCCGCGATCACGTCGAGTTCCAGCGCGAAGCCCGCCTTGGGCGTGGCCGAGTTCAGCCGCGCCGCAAAGACCATGCCCGCGATCCCGGCCAGCACGCCCATGTTGACGAAGGCGAGGAAGGTCAGCCGCTCGGTCTTGATGCCCGAGAGTTTGGCCGCCTTCTCGTTGCCGCCCAGCGCGTAGATGCGCCGGCCCGTGACCGTGCGTTCGGTGAAGAAGGCATAGATGATCGTCAGCACGCCCATGGTGATGAGCACGTTCGGCAGGCCCCGGAAGGTCGACAGCTTGAACAGGATGAAGATCAACGCAACCGCGATGATGCCGATGCGGGCCAGGAAGAAAGCCTGCGGTTCGCCCGCCATGCCATAGGCCTTGTTCTGGGCGCGCGCCTTGAGTTCCATCCAGACGATAAGCCCGGCAGCCACGAGGCCGGTGCCCAGCGCCAGCACGTTCACCCGGCGCTGGCCCAGCAGGTCGGCAACGCCCTGCGAGATCCCCTGCGGGAAGATGTCCGGCACGAAACCGTTGGCCAGCATCTGGAATTCGCGCGGGAACGGGCCAAGCGACTGACCTTCAAGCAACCACAGCGACGCGCCCCGGAACACCAGCATCCCCGCCAGCGTCACGATGAAGGAAGGGATCTTCCAGTAGGCGATCCAGTACCCCTGCGCCGCGCCGATCAGGCCACCGGCGACAAGGCAGGTGATCATGGTGACGGCCGTGGACATTTCCCATTCCACGATCATGACGGCGGCCAGGGCGCCGACGAACCCCATCACGGACCCGACCGACAGGTCGATGTTGCCCGAGACAATGACGATCAGCATCCCCAGCGCCATGATGACGATATAGCTGTTCTGCAACAGAAGGTTGGTGACGTTCACCGGCTTCAGCAGCGTGCCCTCGGTGACGATCTGGAAAAAGGCCATGATCGCGATCAGCGCGAACAGCAGCCCGTATTCGCGCAGGTGGCGGACGAGGTATTCGCCGATCCCCTGCTTTTCGGGCGCCTCGGCCCCGTGCTCTGCAAAGTCCATTACAGGCTCCCTTATTCGGTCACGATGAGCGACATGATGCGCTCCTGGCTGGCGTCCTCGGCACTCAGTTCGCCGACGAATGCGCCCTCGTTCATTACGTAGATGCGGTCACACATGCCCAGGAGTTCGGGCATTTCGGAGGAGATCATGATCACGCCCTTCCCCTGCGCGGAGAGGTCGTTGATGATCCCGTAGATCTCGAACTTGGCGCCGACGTCGATGCCGCGCGTCGGTTCGTCCAGGATCAGCACCTCGGGCTTGGCAAACAGCCATTTCGACAGGACAACCTTTTGCTGGTTGCCACCCGAGAGGTTCATCACCCGCTGGAAGACACCCGGCGTGCGGATGTTCAGCGCCTTGCGGTACTCCTCGGCCACGCGCGTTTCGGCGCTTTCGTTCAGCACCTGGCCGCGCGCCACCTCTTCGAGGTTGGCCATCGTGATGTTGCGCTGGATCGTCTCCTCGAGGATCAGGCCCAGCGACTTGCGGTCCTCGGTGACATAGGCCAGCCCGGCCTCGATCGCCTTGCTGACGGTGCTGACGTCGACCGGCTTGCCGCTGATCTCGACGCTGCCGGAAATGTTGCGCCCGTAAGAGCGGCCAAAGATGCTCATGGCGAGTTCGGTGCGCCCGGCCCCCATCAGGCCCGCGATGCCCACGACCTCGCCGGCGCGGACGGCCAGGTTGATGTCCTCGATCACCTGGCGGTCGGCGTGCAGCGGGTGCCAGACGTTCCAGTCCTTGACCTCCATCAGCACCTCGCCCGCGCGGCGTTCGCGCGCCGGGTAGCGGTGCGCCATGTCGCGGCCCACCATGTCGCGCACGATGTTGTCCTCGGTGATTTCCTGGGTCCTGGCGTCCATCGTGGAGACGGTGGTGCCGTCCCGGATCACCGTCACGGAGTCCGCGACGCGGCGCACCTCGTTCAGCTTGTGACTGATGATGATCTGCGTGACGCCCTGCTGCTTGAGTTCCAGCATCAGGTCCAGCAGCGCCTGGCTGTCGCTTTCCGACAGCGCCGCCGTCGGCTCGTCCAGGATCAGCAGGCGCACTTCCTTGGACAGCGCCTTGGCAATCTCGACCAGCTGCTGTTTGCCCACGCCCAGTTTGTCGACCAGCGTGCTGGGCGGTTCCTTGAGGCCGACCTTGCGCAACAGGTCCTCGGTGCGCCGGTTGGTCTCGCGCCAGTTGATGATGCCGCCGCGTGCGCGTTCGTTGCCCAGGAACAGGTTTTCCGCGATCGACAGAAGCGGCACAAGCGCCAGTTCCTGGTGGATAATGATGACGCCCTTCGCCTCGGAGTCCGAGATGTTGCCGAACTCTGCCAGCGCGCCGTCATAGTGAATTTCGCCGTCGTAGCTGCCTGCCGGATAGACCCCGGACAGGACTTTCATCAGGGTCGACTTGCCCGCGCCGTTTTCCCCGACCAGCGCGTGAATCTCGCCTTCCTTCACCGTCAGGTTGACCGTGTCCAACGCCTTGACCCCAGGAAACTCCTTGGTGATCCCGCGCATTTCCAGAAGCGCCGTCATCCCCACTCCCCAATTTTCTGGTGGTTGCCAAGGCCCGCCCGCCGCCGTGACGCCGGACGGACCCCGGGAGTAACCGGTTACTGGACCTGGTCCATCGTGTAGTAGCCGGAGCCGATGATCACGTCTTCCCAGTTGGACAGGTCGACCGAGACCGGTTCCAGCAGGTAGGAGGGCACGACCTTGACGCCATTGTCATAGGTGGTGGTGTCGTTGATCTCGGGCTCGCCGCCTTTCAGCAGGGCCTCGACCATGCCCACGGTCACGCGCGCCAGTTCGCGGGTGTCCTTGAAGACGGTCGAATACTGCTCGCCCGCCAGCATCGACTTGACCGACCGGATCTCGGCGTCCTGGCCGGTGACGATCGGCATGTCCAGGTCGCCCGAACCATAGCCCACGCCCTTGAGCGACGAGATGATGCCGATGGACAGACCGTCATAGGGCGACAGGACACCGTGCACGCGGGCATCGGTGTAATGCGCCGACAGCAGGTTATCCATGCGCGCCTGCGCCACCGCGCCGTCCCAGCGCAGGGTGCCGACCGTGTCCATGCCCATCTGGCCGGAGACGATGTTGATGGTGCCGTCGTCGATCAGCGGCTGCAGCACCGACATGGCGCCATCGTAGAAGAAATAGGCGTTGTTGTCGTCGGGCGAGCCGCCGAACAACTCGACATTGTAGGGGCCGTCGCCGAAACGCTCTTCGAGGCCGGCGACAAGGCTGGAGGCCTGCTGCACGCCGACCTTGAAGTTGTCGAAGGTCGCGTAATAGCTGACATATTCGCTGTCGCGGATCAGGCGGTCATAGGCGATGACCTGAATGTCGGCGTAATAGGCGTTTTCCAGCGCGCTCGACAGGGTTGTGCCGTCGATGGCGGCGATCACCAGCACGTCGACGCCGTTGGTGATCATGTTCTCGATCTGCGCCAGCTGGTTGGGAATGTCGTCCTCGGCGTACTGCAGGATCGTATCATAGCCTGCGGCCTTGAACTGTTCGACCATCGACTCGCCGTCAGAGATCCAGCGCGACGAGGATTTGGTCGGCATCGCGATGCCAACGGTTTCGGCCACGGCGCCATAGCTGGACAGCGCCACTGCCGCCGAAGCGAGCAGAAGTTTCATGTTCATTGGTAGCCTCCCAAGGTCGGCGCGCGCCCTCCTGCGGCGACGCCTGATCTGTGTTTCGGACCCAGTGGATCCGGGCGTGACCGTAAGACGGGGCTGTATACCTGTAAAATTCCGATTATGATGATCCGTATATCAAAAACGATATGAGGCTCCCGCGATGGACATCGCCCGCCGGATCAAACCCGCGCACCTGGACCTGGTCCTGAAGATCGCCGAGACGCAGCAGTTGCAACTGGCCGCACAGGCGGTTGCGATCTCGCAGCCCGCCGCCTCGCGCATCCTGGCCGAGATCGAGACCAACATCGGCAGCCCGCTGTTTGTCCGCCACCCCAAGGGCATGGTCATGTCGCAGGCCGGAGACGTCTTTGTCCGCCACGCGCGGGTGATCCTGGCCGAGGTGCGCACGCTGGAGGACGAGTTGCGCCACATCCAGTCCGGAGACCTGGGCGAGGTCCGGGTTGGATCGGTCACCGGTCCGGCGGTGGGTGTCCTGATGCCCGCGGTTCAGGCGGTGCTGCAGGAAAGTCCGGACCTCGAGATCAGCGTTGACGTGGCGCCGTCACGCGTATTGATCCGTGATCTGGAGGAAGGGCGATACGATTTTGTCCTCGGGCGGATTCCACCGGGCCACGACAGCCGGTTGTTCCGCGTCCACCCCGCAAGGACCGAGGTCGTCGCCCTGCTGGTGCACGACACGCATCCGCTGGCGTCACGCCAGGACGTCGAGGTGTCGGAACTGACCGGCTACCCCTGGGTGATGCAGGAACGCGGCATGCCGATCCGCGAATCCGTCGAGGCCGCCTTTCACACCGCCGGGGTTGCGATCCCGCCACGGGTCCTGAACAGCTCTTCCCTGCTGGTGGCGCTGGCGCAGGTGGCGCGCGTTCAGGCCATCGTGCCGCAGTCGAACGAGGTCAAGGAATTGCTGGTGCATTCAGACATCGGAGCCAACCTGACCGCGTTGCAACTGCGCCGCTCGATCGTCGTGCCGCCCTATTTCGTCCTGCGCGACGGCAGCCGCAAGCTGTCGCGCGCCGCCGAACGCCTGTTGCAGGAGGTGCTGGCGCGGATCTGACCGCGCCAGCGGTTTGTCAGGTCTTGCTCAACGTGCTCGTCCCACCGGCGAAATGCACCAGAGACCGTTGTGCGGTGTCCTGGGTCACGGCCTCGATCAGGCCGAACAGCAGCAAGGTGCCAAAGGCCTCCTGCTCCTGTTCCAGGCGGCAGTCCATCGCGCCCAGGTTGCCCGGCAGGATCGGCGCGCCGGTCGCCATGCGGCCCAGCTCCAACCCGTCGAACCGGGCCGCGCCTTTGGGGGCGTCGCCCCCCCGCGAAACGGTCTAGAATGGCCTGCCCACCCTGCTCTGCCAGGTAGTTGATCGCGAAAGCGCCAGCCTTGCGGATCACCTACAGCGCCGAGGTCGTCGGCATGACGGCCACGCACATGATCGACGGGCTGGCGGTCAGATGCGTGGCGGAGAAGGCAAGGAACCCCGCCGGCCCGTCCTCTGTTTCCGCCGTCACGATGGCAGAGCCGATGGCGCGCATCCCCTGCGCGCGCCGGAAGTCCTTGATCGACAGCACCTCAGACATGCTGATCCCGCCGCCGGGCCGCGGTGCCGATGTCCTCAAGCCCCAGGACCTGCCGCGCGCCGGAGGGCGTGACGACGCTGACCCTGGACAGGCCCAGCGCGGCCAGCAGATCGCACAGGGTGCCCCCGTAGCCCCCCACGGGCGTCCGGATCGGTTCACAGATGACTGCGTCGCGCATGTTCACTTCCTCTTGTCAGTCGGGCGCCCGGACCCATCCGGGCGCCCCTTGTCCGTCTCAGGCCGGGGTCTTGCCCACCAGCAACTGGCCCAGGCCGTTCACCGGCGGCACGCCAAGCATCCTGGCGACATGCCAGAGGCTGACCTGGTTGGTGGTCAACACCGGCGTGCCGGTCCTGGCTTCCAGCTCTTCGTTGATCGGAAAGGTCTTCCAGTTGCCGCAGGCCAGCATGATCGCATCCGCGTCGGAGCGGTAGATCTCGGCGCCCAGGTCCAGCGCGGTAGAGGCATCCAGGCGGCCCACCTCGCGGTTTGCCACGATGCCGATGGCCTTCTGGTCCAGCACCTCAAAGCCGTTGTCCTCGATGAACATGGCGCTGCGGGCGTTGACCGCATCGCTCCACGGGGCGCCCAGAACGATCTACTTGGCACCGATTTCCTTGAGCGCCTCGATCAGGGCGGTCGACGCCGTGGTCGCCGGTTTCCCGCTGGCCTTGGTGATCCGCTCGATCAGCTCGCGGTCATAACCCATGCCATTGCGAGAGGTCGGCGCCGTGGCTGCCAGGACAATGATGTCGAAGTCCGCATGGCTCAGCTTGCGGGCGCCTTCCTCGATTTCCTCGACGATGCGCAGGGTCGAGTTTTCCTCGATGTTCTCCAGCGTCAGGCGCGTCACATGCAGGCTGCAGCCTTCTGGCAGCGAGGTGTAGAACTCCGGCTCCTGGGTGGAATTGGACGACGGGATAAGCAGACCGATCCGCATGTCGGGACTCCTGTTTCTGGAACTTGGGGGCGGCGAACCGGCCATCGGTCGCATCCGCGTGTTTGCCGGCAAGGAATTCGTCGCGCAGCTGGACCTTCTGGATCTTGCCGCTGGCGGTCATCGGGAATTCCGACAGGGCGACGTGGAATTCCGGCAGCTTGTATTTCACCACGCCCCGGGTTTCGAGATAGCCCACCACGTCGGCCAGCGACCTGGATTGGCCCGGGAGCGGGACGACGAACAGACATCCCTTTTCGCCCAACCGGGGATCCGGAACGGCCACCAGCGCCACTATGCTGAAGGCCCCATGCGCCAGCAGCATTTCCTCGTCCTCGCGCACGCTGATCTTGAGCCCGCCGCGGTTGACGATCTCTTTCTTGCGGCCGATCAGCTTGACATATCCCTGCTCGTCGATGGTCGCCCGAGAACAGCCAGCCGTCCTCGCGGAACGTCTCGCTCGTGCGTTCGGGATCGTTGAAGTACCTCAGCGCCACATGCCGATCAGCGTGCAGCCGGTTTTTTTCGCAGAGGCTCTGGCCCAGTTTTCCGGGGTCGCCGCACCGGCACAGTCGAAGATGCGGAAACTCGACAGGTCATCCGGATCGCCTCGACGGGTCCCAGATGTTCTGGTTGACCAGCGTCGCGTCCAGCGTCACCGCCATGCGCAGCCCCCACTGAAAGCCGGTGCCGTGGCTGAGCGGCGACGGCCCCCAGATCATTTCATCCGAGGTCAGTCCGATCAGGTCGCGCATGGCATGGGTGCCATACATCATGGTGTTTTCGCTGTGCACCACGCCCTTGGGCTTTGACTCGGTTCCCGAGGTGAAGGCCAGCAGGCTCACCGCGTTTCAGTCGTCGGGCGGAGCGGGCAGATCGCTGCCGTGCCGGTCGGAAAGGGCCACCATACCCTCTGTCGGGCCACGTGTATCGCCGACCACCGCGATCACATCCAGCGCGGGCAGATCCGCGCGCAGGCCCTCGAACATCTCGACATAGTCGTGACGGCGGTACTGGTCGGGAATGATGACCGCCATGGTCCCGGCAAACCCCAGGATTTAGGACAGTTCCTTGGCGCGGTAGTTGGTCAGCAGCGGGTTCGTCACCGCCCCCAGCTTGAGCGCGGCGATGTACGCGATCAACAGTTCGCCGCAGTCGGGCAGCTGGACCGAGATCATGTCGCCCGCGCTTACGCCGCGGGCCGACAGGCTGCCGGCCAGCGCGCTCGACCTCGGCATAGCTGCGCCGACTGCCATCCGGATCCACCGTCGCGGTCTTCTCCGGCGTGGATTTCACTGCCGCCGTGAAGGCGGACAGAAGCGACTGGTCGCTCCAGGCACCCGCCGCGCGGTATTTCGCAATCGTTTCAGGGATCACCGTCGGGTCTATGGGCACCGCCATTTCCTCCTCTGTCTAGCGTGTCGTGGCGGTCAGCTCGGGTCCTGGTACCGGGCGGCCACGTAGTCGAATTCGAAGTACTCCGGGCGTCCGGCAAACCAGGAATCGCCCCAGTTCTGCTGCCCGCCGTCAACGACGATCACCTCGCCATCGATGTATTTCCCCGAGGGCGCCGTGAGTTAGAGGATCGACTCCGCGATGTCCTGCGCGTCGCCTGCGCTCTTCATCGGATTGGCCTGGTAAAAGCTGGCCTGGCCCTGGGACGAGTCGTAGTTGAAGGCATCCGTGGCGATCGTGCCGGGCGCGACACAGTTGACGCGGATCTTGTAGGGCGCCCATTCGGTGGCGACCGTCTTGGACAGGTAGATCTGCCCTGCCCTCGCCGCACAGGTATGCGACACCTGCGGCAGCCCGCGCCAGACAACCGCGACGACGTCAACGATGTTCCTCGGCGCGCCTGTATCGCGCCAACGGCGGGCGGCGGCCTGCATCATGTGGAAGGTGCCGTTCAGGTTGGTATCGACAACCGCGCGCCAGCCCTTGGGCGAAATTTCCATCGTCGGCTGTACGAACTGACCGCCCGCGTTGTTGACCAGGATGTCCAACTTGCCACACGCGGCGTAGACATCGTCGAACAACTTGTCGACCTGTTCGGGATCACGGATCGACATGGCATGGGATGTGACCTTGGTGCCAAAGCGGCGCAGGAAGGTCACCGCCTCCTACAGCCGGTCACCATCACGGCCACAGATCGCCAGGTCGGCGCCCAGCCGGGCATAGAGCTCGGCGGTCGCCTTGCCGATCCCGGTGCCGCCACCCGACATCAGGACAACCTGCCCCTTGAACAGGTTCGGCGCAAAGACGACCGGCAATTTGGCAAGCGCGTTGTCGGTCATCGAATAATCGGGCATGTGTGCCTCATCCATACAGCAGATCAAGATATGATCGAAACATACAGACCAGTTTTCTGCTCTGAAACGCCAATAAGTGGAATGCACCACACAACACCGATGATGTTCTTCAACAACTGGCTAAAGTTGGCTCTCAAATTCCGATGTCTCGCCCTCTTTTCACCGATCCCGGGCTGCCCCACGCCGGAACAGCGGGGCCGGAGACACGATTCGGCACACCCGCAAATGAAAAAGGCCCGCCGGAGGAACGGGCGGGCCGCCCCCCATTCCAGGAGGCGAGGGAAAGGCAGGCGCGTCAGGCGCCCATCATCGGCGTCAGACCCGTGCACATGTGCGCAAGGCGTGGACCGATGTCCTTTTCAAACACCTCGGCGTCGATCTGGAACGAGGGCGCCACGCAGTTGATCGCCATCACGGTACTGGAGTCCGGCGATACGATCGGAGCAGCCACCGCCCGCATGTCCTTTTGCCATTCGCCGTCGACGAAACAGAAGCCCCGCTCGCGCACCTGGGCCAGGCTCTCCTCGATCCGGGCCTTCAGGTCCGGCCAGGCATCGCCGTGGCGACGTTCGAAATGCTGGTAGAAAAAGGCGCGTTCCTCATCGGTAATCCCGGCCAGGAAGGCGCGCCCGATGGCCGAGGTCTCGATCTCGACCCGCGTGCCGACATCGTGGCGCATGGTCCGCAGGGGCGAGCCGTTGACCATCGAGACATAGATCATCGACAGCCGGTCGCGGCTGGCCAGGCCGACAGTGGCCCCGGCATGATTGGCCAGAAGCTGCATGTCGTCCCGCGCAAGCTGGCGGATGCGGGTGTTGGTCAGCACGCAATAGCCCAGCGCCAGGATCGAGGCGCTGGGTTCATACTTGCCCGAGGACTCGATGTGGTTGAGATAGCCCAGCGCGGTCAGCGTATGCGTCAGGCGCGACACGGTCGCCTTGGGAATCTGCGTCGCCGCCGACAGTTCCGCGTTGCCCAAGGGGCCGCCGCCGGGCTTGAAGGCGCGCAGGATCTCGAATGCCCGGCCGATGGTCGAGACGAACTTGGCGTCCTTTTCCATCGCCTCCGGCACAAGACTGTCGGCCGCCACGCTTTTGGAGGTCTTTGCAGAGTCACGTTTCGGCATGACACACCCTCATGTCTGTTCCCGCCCGTGCAAACCGCCTGCAAATTGGCAGCTTCGGGCGTTCGGTCTGTCTCATTTCAAGAACACGTACCGCGTCGAACGGAACATGTCGACCACTATGCGGGGCGCCCGGATCAAAGAAGCCCCGGTGTCCGTCGCAAGTCACGCATCGCGCTTTACCGCACCATAAGTCGCGAGATTTCGGCCAGGGCATCAGGCTGGCTGTCGACCTCTCGCAACACCTGCAGGAAGGCCGCAACCCGGTCTTCGGGCCAGTCCTGCAAGGCATCGCGGAACTTGGCCTCTGTCGCCCGGGGCGACATGGGACGGTCCGGGCTGCCAAGCGCCGCCTCTTCCGAGATGTCGGTGACGATGACACCCGCACTCTCGGCGCCGAGACGGCGGGCATCCGCCGCCTCCTGCCCGCGGCGGCGCCCGTCACGATGGCGACTTTCCCGCCTACCCTTGCCATGTTTCGCCTCCTTCTTGGATCGCGCGGTCCGAGCCGCGTCTTGTTATCCGATTCATCGCTACATCTGGCTTCGCAGCCAGAGCGTCAGCGCCGGGAAGGCCACGATGATGACCAGCGTGATGATTTCGAAAATCAGCAGATAGCGCGTGCCTCGGAACACCTGCGCCACGGGCACACCCGTGGTGGCCGAGACGACAAAGACGTTCAGCCCCATCGGCGGCGTGATCAGCCCGATCTCGACCAGCTTGACCACGACAACGCCGAACCAGATCGGATCATAGCCCAGCTCCGACACGACCGGGAAGGTCAGCGGCAGGGTGATCAGCAGGATCATCGAGAGGATCTGCCAGTTCTCCAGCCCGCAGCCGCCGCTCCACTGCAGCAACTGGTCGGGCGCGCGGCGGATGGTCAGGGAATAGCCAAAGACCGGAGCCCCCATGACGATCAGAAACTCATCGTGGACACGCGGATCGACCACAGCAGCGCGTTCTTGAAACCCTCCACCGCCAGCACCGTGGCGATGGACTGGCCACCCGGAAGGCGCCCGACCCATTTGCACGCCGCGTCGAAGACATCCCGCGCCATCCCGCCCGAGTTCATGAACTCGGCCATCAGGATGAACAGGGGAATGGCCGCAAGGCTGGATTTGACCGCCGACCGGTAAGCCGTGCCCGAGAGTTGCGAGACCATCGCCGGAAAGCCGCGGGTGACGTAGATCCCCAGCCCCCGGTGGCGATCAGGGCAAAGGCAATGGGCATGCCCAGGGCGATGAGGGCGATCATCAGCCCGATGAACAGTAGGATTTCCATGGATATGGTCCCTGAAAGAATGAATGCGCGTCAATCGACGCCTTCGGCCGCCTGTGGCGTGTTGCCCGACAGCACGTTCACCGCCACGGTCAGCGCAAGCGCGCCGGCCCCGATGGCGACGATGAAAAAGCAGGGCGCGATCAGATAGCCGATCGGGTTCACCGAATTTTCGTTCGCCTTGTAGGATTCGACGCCGCGCCCGGCGGCTCTGCGAAACGGTCACTCTGCGTGTTTCTCGGCCAGCTCCAGGATCTCTGCGTAGACATCTTGGACATAGCCGAAACCACGGCCCGAGATCTTGGCGATGAAGGCATCGGCGGCACCGGAATAGGTGTCGCGCCAGGCCTGCCGTTCTTCCTCGGTCAGGACGGTCATGACGACCCCGGCATCGGCGAGCGTCTTCTTGTACTCTTCGTTGCGCTTGTCGTATTCGGCCGCCATCGCCAGCGCGGTCTTGCGGCTGGCCTCGTCGATGATCGCCTGCTGTTCCGGCGTGAAGGAGTTTTAGCGGTCGAGGTCGATGAAATAGGTCACCAGCGGCGTCATCAGGGGCGCGTTCTCGGTGAAATGCGTCGTCACTTCCTCACGGTGGCGCGAGGGCGCGGCCGACGGCGGATACAGCGCCGCATCAAGCACACCGCGTTCCAGGGCCTCTCAAATCTGCGAGGACGGTATGTTGACAACCGGAACGCCCATTTCACGCAGGAAGTCATCGGCCCCTCAACCAGCGGCGCGCATCTTCGGCCCGACGATATCATCGGGGAGGCGCACCTCTTTCTTGCTGAAGACCTGGTAGGGAGAGGTTCCCACACCAACCAGAAGCCTGATCCCCAGCTTGTCGTATTCCTGTTTCAGCGACCCTTCACCCAGTTCCATGTAGACCTTGGTGGCCTGGGTGGACGACGAGAACAGGCCCGGCAGCGTCAGGGCGTTGGTCGCCGGAACCCGGCCCGCCATCGAGCCGCAGCCGGGGGCGAAATAGCCGATGTCGATCACGCCACTGCGAGCAAAATCAAGGTTTTCGCCGGCGGCGCCCAGCTGGGCGGTGGGGAAATATTCGACCGTGAATTCGCCGCTGTCCTCCAGCGCCGGGATCATCACGTTCATGATTGTCTCGTTGATCAGGTGGCCGCTGGGCAGCGAGTCCGCGATCTTGAGCGTGATCGGTTCGGCCACGGCGGCGACACCACCAAGGCCAAATGCGGTCGCTGTTGCCAGCATCCATCGTCTTTGCGGGTTCATTTCAACCCTCGCGAAAAGGTTTACTCCTCCAGGATCCACCCACACCCGGACACAAGCCGCGTCGGGGGGCGAGCCGTAAACTTGGCAAAACAGTTTCATTTTTGCCTCCCGGGTTCCGTTTTTAGAACTTAGGTGTCGATTTTTCCTAGTTCATTTCCCAAAAAATGAGACAAACACCCACTTTCAAGCCATAAAATCATCATGCCCCGTGAAACTCACGCTGCCCGACCGACAAAAAAGGCGTGACACCGTCATTATCGATTTTACTGTTTCACTTACTGGCATCATAAATCCATTTTTGAGTTTTGAGATGTCTTGACGGTACAGCTGTTCGAAAACTAGGCGCCCATCTGCAGCCGGCCATGCCGTTGCAGGAAGGCGCCAACGCGGATCACCGCGCCCAGACCCTCCCGGGACAGGGAGCACAGGAGAGCCGACGCGGAGAAGGAGGAAACGTGCTCGACCTGACCCAGAGTGGCGACCGCGCCATACTCACGATCAACCGCCACTAGGCGCTCAACGCGCTGTCCTTTGTCCTGCTGGACCTGCTGGCGACCCGCCTGGATGAGGTCGAGGCCGGACCGGCGCGCGCTTGTCATCACCGGCGCCGGGACCAAGGCCTTTTCAGCGGGCGCAGATATCGACGGACTGGCCGGGCGCGGGTTGGTCGACGAACTGGACGGCACCCTGAAGGGTCAGCGCGTCTTCGACCGCCTATCACGCCTGCGCCAGCCCTTGATCGCCTATGTAAACGGCTACGCGCTTGGCGGTGGATGCGAACTGGCCCTGGCCTGCACCTTTCGCGTCGCGGCACCGCGCGCCCGCCTCGGCCTGTCCGAGGTCAAGCTGGGCCTTGTGCCGGGATATGGAGGCACGCAGCGCCTGATCGGCACCGGCCGGGCGCTGGACCTGATGTTGTCGGACGACATGCTGGGGGCCGAAGACGCACTGGCGATGGGACTGATCAACCGGATGATCCCCGAGGACAAGGGGCTGGACGGCGCGCTCGCCTATGCTGCGCGCTTTGCCGACAAGAGCCCGGTGGCCATGTCGCTGATCCGCGAATCCGTCCGTCAGGGCATGGATCTTCCGCTGGACAACGGACTGGCGATCGAGGCGCAGAACTCGGTCCTGTCGTATCGCACCGCCGACGGCCAGGAAGGTCTGAATGCCTTCCTCACCAAGCGCAGCCCGCAATTCAAGGATGAGCGACATGGCCACGCCACGCGAAGACGGAAAGAATGACATCGTGGGCGTCGTCGGGGGGGCGTCATGGGCGGCGGAATCGTCCAGCTCTTCGCCTGCGCCGGCTACAGGATCAAACTGTTCGACAGCCGCGAGGGCGCGGCGGCGGCCTCCATCGCCAAGACCACCGCGCTGCTGCAAAGGCGGCTGGACTTGGGGAAGATCGACCGCGCGGAACTGGACGCCCTGACCGGAAATGCCAGTGTGGCGGACAGGCTCGACGACCTGGCGGACGCCACCATCGTTATCGAGGCAATGATCGAGGATCTCGACAACAAACGAGGCATCTTTCAGCGGCTCGAAGAGATCGTCGCGGCGGATTGCATCATCGCGACGAACACCTCGTCCATCCTCGTCACCTCTATCACGGCGGGCATGACCGCGCCGGACCGGGCGCTTGGCGCGCATTTCTTCAACCCGGTGCCACTGATGCGCATCGCCGAGGTGATCTCGACCGCATCTTGACCCGCGCGGCGGGGTTCCGGATGGGTCCGTTCAGCCTGTTCGACCTGACCGGTCTGGACGTGCCCTATTCGGTGCTGGAACGCATCTACGAGGATTTCTACCAGGAACCGCGCTTTCGACCGGCCCCCTTCCTGCGCAAGAAGGTGGAAAGCGGGCTCTTTGGCCGCAAGACCGGCGCCGGATTCTACGACTATGGCGACGCATCCTCGCCGGTATCGGACAAAGGACGCCCGTGGGGCGCCAGCCTGCCCGAGGCTGTCCACCTGGCCCTTTCGCAAACACGCGTTGTCCCTGGATCGCGGAACGCCTGGCTGCGGCGGGTGTCGCGGTGACAGAGACACCCTGCTCCGAGGGCTGCGGGCTGAACCTGGTTGCGCCGGTCGGGTGCGATGCCACGGAAACCGCGACCTCCTTGGGCCTGCCCCTTGGCAATGCCGTTGCTTTCGATCCGGTCATCCCCACCCCGGGCGAAGTGACCCTGATGGCCACCATCGCCACCCGGCCAAAGGCCGTCGCCGCTGCGGCCAAGGCCCTGTCCACCGAAGGCAGCGTGGTTTCGGTCATCGAAGACAGCCCCGGCTTTGCCGTGCAGCGCGTGATCGCGACCATCGTCAACATCGCCTGCGAAATCGCACAACAAAGGATCGCTGCGCCCGGTGACATCGACATCGCCGTGGGGCTGGGCCTGAACTATCCGCAAGGACCGTTGACGCTGGGGAATCACCATGGCCCCACGCTGATCCTCGAGATCCTCGACGCGCTTCACGCGCGCACTGGCGACCCAAGTTACCGCGCCTCGCTCTGGAGGCGGGCCAGTCGCTGACGCACACGGCCGGCAGCCCCCTGCCCGCCGAAAACACCCCCGCCGAACAAGAGATCGCCTGATGACCGACCCCAGACAGATATCCTCGCCCGCGGCCAGCCTCCCGCAGGTCGCAAGCGCCGCCGTTGTCGGCGCCGGGACTATGGGCCTCGGGATCGCAATGGCCTCGGCCCGGGGGGGCGTGCCCACTTTTCTGGTCGATACCTCCGAAGACCGGCTGACGCAGTCAAAGGCCGAGGCGACCGCCTTTTTCGACCGGTCGCTGGCCAAGGGCAAACTGACGCCCGAGGCACGCGACGCGGCGGTGACCAACATCCGGACAACCACCCGGCTCGACGACTTGGCGGGCACCGACCTGGTGATAGAAGCGATCTTCGAGGACATGGAGGCAAAGGCCGCCCTGATCGGAGAGCTGGACCGGGTCTGCGGGCCGGAAACGATCCTGGCCTCGAATACCTCGCCCCTGTCGATCACCCGGATCGGCGCCCATTCCACCCGCCCGAAAGGGTGGTCGGCCTGCATTTCTACCTGCCCGCCCAGTTGATGAAACTGGTCGAGGTGACGCGCGGCCTGCGCACCGACGACGCGGTGTTCGACCGGGCCCGGGCCTATTGCATGGCCATCGGGCAAAAACCTGTCGAGACGAAGGACACGCCGGGATTCATCCTCAACCATTTCGCGATCCCGCTGCACAACCGGGCCATCCGCATGGTGGAAAGCGGCGTTGCCACACCCGCCGACATCGACCGCGCGATCAAGACCGCCTACGGCCACGCGATGGGGCCGCTTGAATGGCTCGATCTTGTCGGGCTGGACACGCAACAGCGTCTCTGACGCACGTTCCATGAAATCACCAATGACCCCGAACTGGCCTGCCCCAACCTCGTCCACGTCATGGTGGCCGCAGGCTGGCTGGGCAAGAAGACCGGTCGGGGGTTCTACGACTACGCCGACACCAAGACATTCGGAGCCTGACGTGAGCGACCTGCTCCCCCAATTGCAGCGCCACCTCGGCGACAGCGCCGCCACCCAGACGCTTGTCGAGCTTGGCCAGAAGACCCTGTGCGAAGCCTGCGCCGCGCAGGGCATCGACCCGGACACCGCCATCGGACTGGCGCGATATTCGGTCGATGGCGCCACATATACCGATCTCGTGGAAATCGTGCCCGGCAACGGCTCTCATCCCGCTGTTGTCGAGGATGTCCGCGAAGGGATCGAGGCGGCGGGACTGGTGCCCGTTGTCTCGACCGATATGCCCGGACGCATCGTCGACAGGCTGATGCGTCCCTACCTGATCCGCGCCCTGCGCGCCGCCGAGGATGGCATCGCCACGCCAGAGGCGCTGGACCAGGCGATCGAGATGGGGCTGGGCTATCGCACCGGCCCGATGACGCGGCTCAGGGGCGACGCCCTGCTGCATCACCATGACGTCGCCGCACGGCTGCACGAGGACCTCGGCGACACCGCCTATCGCCCGACCGCGCGGATCGCGGACCGCATCCGCGCCCAGCGCCCGCACCCCGGCCAAAAGGACTGATCCGGTCACGGTTCGGGCCACGGTCCGGGACAGGGCGCCACAAGACAAGGAGGAGGTTCGGCAATGGCGGAAAGCAAGCACAAGACGATCGTTCACCAGGAACTCGAACTGGAGGGCAACGCGACCAAGGACGCGCGTTTCGTGTCGTCGATCGCCCGCACCTTCGAGGTGCTGCGCGCCTTTCGGCCCGGCGAGGGCCCGTTCAGCAACGCCGAGCTGTCAGAGGTCACCGGCCTGCCCAAGGCCACGGTCGCCCGCCTGACCCATACGCTGAAATCGCTGGGCTATCTCACCAGCCTCGGCAACGACAACCGGTTCGAACCCAGCCCCTCGATCCTGGCGCTTGGCTATTGCGTGCTATCCAACTTGCGGGGCCGGCAACTGGCGCACCCGCAGATGACGGCGCTGACCAAACATGCCTCGGCCCCTTTCGGACTGGCCAGCCGCGACCGGATCGAGGCGAGCATCGCCGAGGTGCGCGAGCGCGGCTTCTGCCTCGTCGACGGCGAATGGCAGAGGGATACGCGGGCGGTGGCCTGCCCGGTCGTTTCGCCGGACCTGTCGACGGTCCTGGCGATCAACTGCGTGGCCCCCTCGTTCCAGATCGGCAACGAACAATTGGTCGAGGATATCGGCCCCCGGCTGGCGCATCTCGCCTCGGGGCTGGTTCCGATGATGGGAGGCACCTGAATGTCCGACACCGAAGACACCCCTGCCGAAAGCCTGCCGAGACGCCCGCTGGGCGGCCGGTTCGCCTGTCTCGACGGGATTTTGGTCCTGGATCTGACCACCTCGCTGGCTGGTCCCTATGGCTCTCTGCTACTGGCGGACCTGGGCGCCGAGGTGGTCAAGGTCTAACGCCGTGGCATCGGCGACGACTCGCGCTACTGGAAGCCGCCACCCTGGGCGACACCCCGCTCTGGTTCAGCCCGGTCTATCGCAACAAGAAGCCCATCGAACTGGATTACGCCGGCCCGTGGGGGCGCGAGGTTCTTGAAGGGCTGGTGCGCAAGGCGGACGTGCTGCTGACAAACCAGCTGCCTCGCGTGCGCGACAAGCTGGGCATCGACTATGACACCATCAAGGCGATCAACCCGGCGATCATCTATGCCTCCATCACCGGCATCGGCACCGACAATGAGCGTGAGAACTGAGCCTGTTACGACCTGATCGCCGAGGGCTACAGCGGCGTCATGGACCTGACCGGTGAGCCCGACGGCCCGCCGCAGAAGGTCGGCACCCCGGCGGCGGACCTGTTGTCAGGCACCGATGCGGCGCTGGAATGCATGGCCGCGCTGATCGAGCGCGAACGGACCGGACGGGGGCACTACATCGACATTTCGCTGACGGAATCCATGACGCGTTACATGACACCCCGGCTCTATTCCTACCTCGGCGGCGGCGGCCTGCCCCGCCGCAGCGGGGCGCGCGACAGCTTGATCGCGGTCTACCAGGTCTTAGATACCGCGGACGACCCGATCACCCTGGGGTTGGCCAACGACAATGTCTGGCGCCGCTTCTGCGAGATCGCCGGCCGGTCCGAGTGGATCGAGGACGAGGCCTTTCGCCGCAACGAGAACCGCGCCCAGCAGCGCGCCCGCCTGGTGGCCGAGATCGGCACCATCCTTGTCACCCGCACCGCGCGCGAATGGCTGGACCTGTTCCAGGCCGGAGGCGTGCCCGCCGGTCCGATCAACTGGCTGGACCAGCTGGCGCAGGACCCGGTCCTGCACGAACGCGGCTTCATCTACGCGGTCGACATGAAAAACGGCCCGCTGCCGCAGGTGGACCTGAGCATCCGCATGGACGGCGCCCCATCCGGGATCGAGAGCCTGCCCCCGGGGCTGGGCGAACATTCCGCAGACGTGCTGCGCGACAAGCTGGGCCTGGACGAGGTCGCCATCGAAAACCTGAAGAGTGAGAACATCATATGACCGGAAAGCGCGACTTCGAAACGATCCTCTACGAAGAGGTTGGCCCGGTGGCGGTCATCACCCTGAACCGCCCCGACAACGCCAACATGTTCACCCCGACACCCTGCCGCGAGCTGCGCGACTGTATCAAGGACATCCGCAACGAGACCCGCACCCGGGTCGTCGTTCTGACCGGCGCGGGCGACAAGTTCTTCTGCATCGGCGGCGAGAAGGGTGACCTGGCGGGCACCAGCCTCTATCCCGGCGTCGTTCCGACGCTGGAGATGTTCGAGGCCATTGAACGGTTGCAGTAACCGGTGATCGCGGCGATCAACGGCTTTGCCGTGGGCGGCGGCAACCTGCTGCAGATGGTCTGCGAAATGACCGAGGCCAAGCGCAGCGCCGTCTTCCGCCAGGTGGGGCCGATGATGGGGTCCTTCGACGCCGGCTATGGCACCTGGTAGCTCGAGGATCTCGTCGGCAAGAAACGCGCCAAGGAAATCTGGTTCCGCAATCCCAAGATGACCGCCGACCATGCCATGCAGATCGGCCTCATCAACCAGGTCTTCGACGACGAGACCTTCTGGGACGACACCCTGGCCTATGCCAACGAGGTCGCCCAGCGCGGCAGTTATGCGCTGGCGGCGCTCAAGGGATCGTTCAACGCGCGCCACCAAGGCGTCGCCGGGCTGAGCCGGGTCACCCACGACCTGCTGCTCGCCCCCTATTTCCGCTCGGACGAGGCCCGCGAAATGGGCCAGGCCTTTGCCGAGAAACGCGCCCCCGACACCAGAAAATTCGGACACTGACATGGTACCCACATCCACCCACGGCGCGATCGTCGTCACCGGCGCAAGCCGGGGCATCGGCGCCGCCATCGCCGCCGCCCTTGTCGAAGAGGGCGTGAACGTCGCCTGCCTGTCACGCAGCGGCGCCATGCCGGACCTGCCCGAGGGCGCGCATGAAGACCTGCGCCGCCGTTTCCACCCGATCGCCTGCGACATCGCCGACGAGGCCGGTTTTGCCGAGGCACTGCGCCAGACCTCGGACCGTTTCGGCGGCATTGCCCGGGCTGGTCAACAACGCGGGCGTGCATGAACTGCGCAAGTCCTCCGGGATGACCGCGGAGGAATTCGAGAAGGTGATGTCGATCAACGCCACGGTGCTCTTTACCGCCTGCCGCGATACCCTGCCCTAGCCGCGCGACTCGGGCGTCGGCGTGATCGTCAACATCGGCTCCTTCTTCGAACGCCTTGGCGCCAAGCAGAGCACCGCCCATTGCGCCTCCAAGGCCGCCGTCGGCGCGATCACGCGCTGCCTGGCCGCGGAATGGGGACGCTACGGGGTCTCTGCCGTCAACGTGGCACCCGGCTATATCGAGACCGACATCAACACGGACTACCTGTCCTCGCCCGAGGGGCGCGCCCAGGTCTCGGCCCGCAGCTTTCTCAACCGGCCCGGCCGGGGCGACGAAATCGCCGGGCTCGTCGGCACGCTGGTTTCGGGCAAGGTTCCTTTCCTGACCGGCGAGACGGTCTTCGTCGACGGCAGCCACGGCATCAGCCTCTGAGGTTTCCCATGAACGTATTCGAAAAACTCGACGCCGCCATCGACATCCCGGAAGAGGAACAGATGTTCCTGCAGAGCGTGCAGCGCCTCTGCGCCGAACAGATCGCACCCCGGGCTGCCAGGGTGCCGGGTTGTCCTGCCCCGCCTGTCTCGCCGTCTGCCGCGAAGTGCCGAAGGCCTGTGCCTCGACCGGGATCGTCTGGGAGACGAATGTCCACGCCATCGGCCCATTGGTGGACTTCGCCAGCCACGACCAGAAGAACCGCTGGCTGCCGGTGATCGCCAATGGCGGGCTGGCCGCGCTGGCGCTGACCGAACCCAGCGCCGGGTCGGATGCCACGGGCATGAAGACCACCTTCCGCGAGGACGAGGACGAGATCGTGGTCAACGGCTCCAAGATCTTCATCACCAATGGCGACGTGGCCGACATCATCGTGCTGTTCGGCAAATGGGCAGAGCTGGGCGACGGACGCGATGCGATTTCGGTGGCGCTGATCGAAAAGGGTGCGCCGGGGTTCGAGGTGATCGGCACGGACAAGAAGATGGGCTCGCGCGCGTCCAGCACCGCCGCCCTGTTGTTCAACACTTACCGCATCCCGCGCGCCAACCTGTTGGGCAAGCCCCGCGAGGGCCTGAAGATGTTTTACGACTTCCTCAGAAAGTCCCGCACCAGCGTCGCCGCGCAGGCCCTGGGCATTGCCCGCGCGGCCTTCGAAGACGCCATCGTCTATGTCAACGACTGTCCTGCTCCCCTGAAAAGTTTGCGGTTTGAGGTTGGCCTGTTCTCGAAACGAGGAGACAGACGATGCGGAAAAGC
>NZ_JARAMO010000181.1:0-29460 GCF_028807275.1 Mameliella sp. AT18 | reverse complement strand
GACCGCGCCCTATGGGCACAACGGCGCCTTTGCCACGCTGGACGGGATCGTTCGGCACCACCTTGACCCGGATTCCAGCCGGGCGGCCTGGCAAGAGGCCGAGGCCCGCCTGCCCCGGGTGCCCTGGCTGGCCGCCGGGGATTTCGCGATCCGGCAGGATCGGATCGAGATGGCGCGGCAGGCGCGGGCACTGGACATCGTGCCGGTGGCGCTGAGCGATGCCGAAGTCGCGGATCTGCTGGCCTTCCTTGAGTCCCTGACCGGGGCGGGCGTGGATCGGCGGCCAATGGGGCGGCCGGACCGCGTGCCCTCGGGGCTGCCGGTGGATTGAGCCCCGAAAACGCAAACGCGCCGGGCAAAGGCCCGGCGCGTCGGCAGTTAAGTAGGCGGATCAGCGGCGGAAGCTGTCCTGGTTGTCGAGGAACCACTGGTAGGTCTCGCGCACGCCGTTTTCCAGGTCGATCGAGGCTTTCCACCCCATGTCGGCCAGGCGGCTGACATCCATCAGCTTGCGCATGGTGCCGTCGGGCTTGGTCCGGTCCAGTTCGATCTTGCCCTGGAAACCCGTCACTTCGGCCACCATCTGCGCCAGTTCCAGGATCGAGACATCGACGCCGGAGCCGACGTTGATATGGCTCAGCTGGGGCTGGGTGTTGGCATCGTAAGTGGCCTTGTCCAGGTCCAACACGAAAAGCGAGGCCTCTGCCATGTCGTCGACGTGCAGGAATTCGCGGCGCGGCTTGCCGCTGCCCCAGATCACCACCTCGTCCTTGCCCTCTTGCGCGGCCTCGTGGAAGCGTCGGATCAGGGCGGGCAGGACGTGGCTGTTTTCCGGGTGGAAGTTGTCCCCGGGCCCATAAAGGTTGGTCGGCATGACCGAGCGATAATCCACGCCGTACTGGCGGTTGTAGCTTTCGCAGATCTTGATGCCGGCGATCTTGGCGACGGCATAAGGTTCGTTGGTGGGTTCCAGCGGGCCGGTCAGCAGCGCGGCCTCGCGCATGGGCTGCGGCACGGCCTTGGGATAGATGCAGGACGACCCCAGTTGCAGCAGCCGTTCCACCCCCGCCTCCCAGGCGGCGTGGATGACGTTACACTGCACCATCAGGTTGTCGTAGATGAACTCTGCCGGGTAGCTGTTGTTGGCCAGGATACCGCCGACCTTGGCCGCGGCCAGCACGACGATGTCGGGCTTTTCCTCTTGCATGAAGGCCTTGACCGCCGCCTGGTTCGTCAGCTCCAGCTCGGCATGGGTGCGGGTGACGAGGGTGATGTCCTCCCCCGCCTCCTGGCGCTGCTTAAGCTTGCGGGTGATGGCCCCGCCCACCATACCGCGATGGCCTGCGACGTAGATCTTGGGCATAATGTGCCTCCTGACTTCGAATGGCGATCGCGCGGGAGGGAACTCAGCCGTTTTCCAGCGCGACGGGAATATCGTAACCGTGTTCTTTCAGAAGTGCATGGCGACGCGCGACCTTGTGGTCGGCGGCGACCATTTCGGCGCACATTTCCTGGGCCGTGATCTCGGGGACCCAGCCCAGCTTTTCCTTGGCCTTGGTCGGATCGCCCAGCAGGGTTTCCACCTCGGCGGGACGGAAATAGCGCGGGTCGATGCGCAGCACCACGTCGCCGGGCTTGACCGCCGGGGCCAGGTCACCGGTCACGGCTGCGACGGTGGCGATCTCGTTCACGCCCTCGCCGGAGAATTCCAGCTCGATCCCCAGTTCCTTGGCGGTCCACTGGATGAACTCGCGCACGGAGTATTGAACGCCGGTGGCGATGACGAAATCGTCGGCCACCTCCTGTTGCAGCATCATCCACTGCATCCGGACATAGTCCTTGGCATGGCCCCAGTCGCGCAGCGCGTCGATGTTGCCCATGTAGAGGCAGTCCTGCAGGCCCAGTGCGATATTGGCCATGCCGCGGGTGATCTTGCGGGTCACGAAGGTTTCGCCGCGGCGCGGGCTTTCGTGGTTAAACAGGATGCCGTTGCAGGCGTACATGCCATAGGCCTCACGGTAGTTCACCGTGATCCAGTAGGCGTACATCTTGGCCACCGCGTAGGGGCTGCGCGGGTGGAAAGGCGTCTTTTCGGTCTGCGGGATTTCCTGCACCAGGCCGTAGAGTTCCGAGGTCGAGGCCTGGTAGAACCGGGTGGTCTTTTCCATGCCCAGGAAGCGGATCGATTCCAGCAGGCGCAGGGTGCCGGTGGCGTCCACGTCGGCGGTGTATTCCGGGGCCTCGAAGCTGACCGCCACATGGCTCTGCGCGCCGAGGTTGTAGACCTCGTCGGGGCGCACCTCGGACAGGATACGCGTCAGGTTCGAGGTGTCGGTCAGGTCGCCGTAATGCAGGGTGAAGTTCTTACCGCTGGTGTGCGGATCGTGGTAGATATGGTCGACACGCTCGGTGTTGAAAAGCGAGGCGCGGCGCTTGATGCCGTGCACTTCGTAGCCTTTCTCAAGAAGCAGTTCCGCCAGGTAAGAGCCATCCTGACCAGTCACACCCGTGATAAGAGCTTTCTTCATCAATCAACCATTCTTTGCTGAGGCGGCCGCATAATCGACCGGTGTCCGCGTCGGCGTCCGCATATCGTAGTTTCCCACGGAGGCGCAACTTGAAAGCGGCCACCTGGCCGGGGGGCTGGAAGACGGGCGAAAAAGCGCCAAAAATTTGCACGCGGGCGCTGTTCGGGCAAGGCGTTCCTGCGCTCCCGGCAGGGGTGTCGGCGGGCCCGGAATGACCTGCACAGCCACCTGTGACGGGCGTCGCGGCGTGAAAACGACCATCAAAGAGGCAGCCGCCCGGCGATGACCCTCCGCGCGGTTTCCGCGCCGTCATGATCGCTGGACCGATCCCGCCGAGTCGGGTAACAGGCGCCCGTGAATTGACGCACGTGACCCGGATAAACGGACGATGCCAGGCATGGCCCGCCCTCCCGGAAACAGACTGGAACATTCTATGAAGCCGCGATTTTTCCAAGTTGGGTTCAACCGTTGCGGGACGACATCCATTGCCGACATGCTGGAACGCCAGGGCCTGACGGCAGTTCACCATTCCTACCTACGCGACGGCGAGAAGCGGAACATCGCCCTGACCATCGCCGACAACCTGGAACAGGGGCGGCCGCCGCTGGACGGAATGGACGATATCGACGCCTTCACGGACGTGGAATACACCTCGGAAGAGCGGATCGTCGAAGGCTACAAGCATTTCCGCGAGATCGCCGCCGCCTATCCCGAGATGAAGTTCATCCTCAACATCCGCAAGCGCGACGACTGGATCAAATCCCGGCTGGGCTTTGCGAATTACCCCGAACGCTATGCCGCCTGCTATGGCCTGACGCGTGAGCAGGTGATCGAGAAGTGGGAGCGTGACTGGGAAACGCATCTTGCCGCCGTCCGCGCCGAGATCCCGGCGGAGCGGCTTTTGATCATGGATATCGACGCGCCGGACCCGGAGGCGGTCAACGCCTTCTTTGACTTCGACGCGGGATCGGCCTTTCGCCGCCGGAACAAGTCGATCAACGGGCCGCTGGCAAAATGGGCACAGAAAGCGCTGCCCAAGGGGTTGGTCAAGGCCGTCCCGAACCGCTGGAAGAACTACCTCAAGGACTTCTGACCCAGCGCCGGTCACGTGACCGACCGGGCCGTGACACGCCGCCAGCCGTTGCCGGAACGCCCGGGCACCGGACTGTGGCGCAGGCCGCTGTTTACCGGACCAGCCAATAACCTTGTCGCTCTCGGGAAGACCGAAGGACGGGCCAAGCCACGGAAACGCTGTTGAACGCAGTGCGGGTGACTGGCGCCTGTCCGGCCTCGGCTTCCCCTAGGAAACGCTGACTTTGAACAGTCACGCTCAGACGAGGTAATTCAATGGGACTCCTGAACCTGGAATCGGCGAGCATCGCCCTTGACCACAACAGCACCCCGGTCGCCCACGCCAAGAAATACATCATGTGGGCCGGCACCGACCAGGCCTGCCCGGTCTACAGCGACGTGGGGCTGACCACGATGATGGCCAACCCGTTGGTGGCGGACGAGAACGGGCAGTTCGAGCTGTGTTTCCTGGTCGACGGCGACTACAAGGTCGTCATCACGACCGACCGGGACAAGATCCTGTTCAGCCAGGATGACATCTCGGTCACCTCGCCGCTCTTCTTTGGCACGGCCAAGACCTTCAACACCGTCTCGCAACTGCTTGCGGACCGGGTTCTGGGCTACGGGGTTGCACTGGGGCGCCGGCGGGTGTCGCTGGGCGAGAACATCACCGTCAACGAGTGCGGCTTTACCTACCGCGTGCTGTCGCCCAGCGCATCTGCCCCGGACGTCATCACCGCAGGCGGGGTCAAGCTGAAGGTGGTCGCGACCGGAAACGGGTTCGACGTGCGTGCCTTTGGCGCAGTGGGCGACAACGAGGCCGATGACGGCCCCGCCATCCAGAAGGCGCTGGATGCCGCCTCTGTCGACGGGGGCGGCTGCGTGATCCTGCCGGTCGCGCCCAAACGCTGGTTGACGACACAGACGCTGATCGTGCCGCCCTCGGTCTCTCTGATCGGGTCGGCGCGAACCGGCGGCACCCGTGGTGGCGGGACGTCGAACCACGCGGTGACGCTGAACTACACCGGCACGGGCGCGGCGATCCAGCTGGGGACCGGGGCCGTCACCTGCGTGTCGGCGGCGGTCGAGGGATTGGCGATCGTGTCGGAGCCGGGCTATCCGAACTACCGCAACTTCGTCGGCATCCTGGCGTATGACTTCCGCAAGTCGCACCTGCGCAACATCTACGTCGAAGGGGCGGAGACGGCCTTCTGCTTTACCGGTGAAGGCGGGGCCGTGGCCTATGTCGACACCGACAACCTGAATGCCTACGACTGTGTCAAAGGTGTCGAGATCGAATGTCCGACGCCGCTGGGACAGGTTTCGCCCTTTATCCAGGCGCTGCACCTGGGGGTGCGGGAAATCAACGGCTGCGGCACCGGAATCCGCCTGGGCGGCGGACAGCAGAACCACAGCCGGATCGAGCTGCGCGCGGCCGAACTGGGCGCTTGTGACATCGGAATCCTGGTGGATGGCGACAGCGGCGGCAAACGCCTGACGTGGCAGATCGACGGCCAGGCCTGGTTCGAACACAACACCAACGGCAACATCGTGCTGAATGCAGGGACTCTCTATGTCTCGGGCGACATCACGCAGCAGGACAGCAACGTCAGCGGCGGCTTCATCCAGAACGGCGGCCGCCTGATCCCGCTGGGCCGCGCCGCCTTCGAGGATTACTCGATCCATTTCACCGGCTTCACCTCGCGCGGGCTGGTGCGCGCCTGGTCCTTCGTCGATGAGGGTGACGACCATTTCCACTGCCCGATCAGCGGCGCACGGGCCGAGGTGATCGGCGGCGGCAGCAAGACTGGCACGCACACCCGTTACGGCGATGGCGTCGCAGGTGACGGATCCGGCGGCGGGGTGATCATCAACGACACCAGCATCGACTGGACCGCGGACTGGACCGTGGGCTTTCTGTGCTACAACACCACCAACGGCAACCACCTGGCCTTCAGCATCGAGGACAGCGTCACGGACAGCTCGCTGGACCTGTCGCCCCGCCCCGGCTACCTGCGCGTGCGCACCGAGGACAACGGCGGCGGCCGGGTGAGCGACGACCTGGGCAACGTGCAGGACAACTACCTGCGGCAACCGGTCTGGTACGTCATCAGCCACGATGCCACCGCCGGGACGATCCGTTTCCACGCCCCCAATGGCGAGGCGATCAACGAGGTGACGCGCGCGGTGCCCCCGGCCCTGACCTCTCGATATATCCCAGTTCGGTCTGCGCCAGACCGCTGATGCCGGGACGGACGGCGTGGCGTTCGCGGTAGCCCGGGATCTTTTCGAGGTATTCCACCGCGTGATCGAAATAGTCCGGGCGCGGGCCGATCAGGCTCATCTGGCCGCGCAGCACGTTGATGATCTGCGGCAGCTCATCGATGCGCGACTTGCGCATGAAGCGGCCCAGAGTCGTGATCCGGTCATGTTCCAGCGGGCTGTCCGCGCCGCGCTCGACCTTGGGCACAGCACGCATGGTGCGGAACTTGATCGCCTGGAACGGCTTGCAGTCGCGGCCCATGCGGGGCTGCACGAAAAACAGCGAGCCCTTGTTGTAGAACGGGTTCAGGATGAGGATGAGCACCGCAAGCACGGCAAGAACCGGCAGAAGGAGGATACTCATGAAAATGTCGAAGCTTCGCTTCGTGGCCCGGAAGACCCTGGCCCTGGCAAAGCCGCCTTCCTGGTAGGACAATCCGGCGGAAATTGCCGTCTCATCCAGAGTCCTGACGTCAAACATATCGCCCCCAAGAGGTATAATGTCAGATTAAACGCTGCACCTGCACAGTCACACTTATTGATATCTGATGTAGGGTAGCGTCAGTCGCAAAGTCAATTAACAAAACCTTAAAGGTCCCGGGCTGAGTCCCAAACGGCACGTTTTCGCCAGAATTTGAAGCAAGCTAAGGAAGACATCTAAGATTCAACAGCTTGACATGTTTTGGCCTGCTGCTTTCGCAATCATTCCATTCGGGAAAAGGCGCAGGCAATCTTCAACCTCAGGGGGAAATTCAACCGCTATCCGGGTGTTTGCACCTGCAGAAAAACCAGCCTGATCCGCGACTTCTCTAGCCCTGTCAGATGCCTGGTCAGCGCCCCGGCAACCCCCGGAGGATCGCCGCGGAAATCGCTCTCGGATTCGCCGCGAAACTATGCGTGGATGTAGGTCACGCCATCCGCCTCGACCAGGGCGGCGGACAGGACACCGGTGGCATAGGCACCGGTGTCGGTCGGGATACGGCCCTGCTCAACCTTCGGCGACTCGGTGATCGTATGCCCATGCACCACCCAGAGGCCGTCGGCCCGGGGCTTGCGGCGGAAATCGGGATGCCCCCAAAGGAAATTCCCGCGTTCCTGCCCGGCTATCGGCAGGGCTGGGTCCGCGCCCGCATGGACGACCACCACGTTGCCGGTCTGCCAGGTCAGCGGCAGCCCGCGCATCCAGGCGATCGTGGCCTCGCCCAGCGCCTCGGCCAGGCGGTCCCGCATATCGATCCACTCGGCCTCGGGGCGTTCGCCAAGGACGGGCGGCACACGATAGCTGGCCAGTGTCTGCAACCCGCCATAGCGCAGCCAGCGCGGTCCGTTGGCAACCGGGTCATCCAGGGTGTCCAGCAGCATCTTTTCATGGTTGCCCATGATGCAGTGCATCAGGTCGCCTGCCGCCTCGCTCAGCACCGTCATGCGGCGCAGGACACGCGCGGTTTCCTCGCCCCGGTCGACGTAGTCGCCGACCATGACCAGCAGCGCCTCCGGATGACCCAGCTTGTCCAGGCGATGCAGCAGGCGATCGAGAAGTCGGTCACACCCATGCACATCGCCAATGGCGAAAAACGGGGTTTCGGGACGAAGCGGCTCTTGGGGAAGGTCCGGTTCCTGGGACGGCTGTTTGCGGCTGCGCAGAATCATGTTTCAAGATGTAAGTGTTTCCACCCGAACGGCAAAGCAGGAAGCGAACCACGGTAAATGCCTTTGGCAGCCTTTCGGCGTCGCTTTGCCGCTGTTTGGCGCGATTATTCCCGGCAGGCGGGTTTCCCGACAGGCCGGTTCGCCGCATGATCGTAGCGGCGCCGTGCTTCAAAGCTGGCGTTAACCGCAGGAGACAAGAACATTTGCCTTGCACGGCCAGGGTCGCGACACTCCCTGCGCAAAATGACAAGAGAAACGAGGCAGAGCCATGATCTTTCTGACCGGCCTACTGGGCATGATGGCGATCGGATCGCTGGCCTTCCTCGGCATCGGGTCCGGTGACGACGGCGACGAAGACGAGGAGTTCGCCAGGGTCCCCGAAGAAGACGCCGTCGGGAACGCCCCTGTCGATACCCTGGACGACTTTCCCCTGCCGGACACGTCTCCACCCGATACCGCCCCAGCCGATACCGCCCCCGAGGCGGCCGAAGGACCCGCCCCCGCCGGCCCCGTTTCCGAAGACACCGCGCCGGACGGAACTGGTGATCTGTCTGACTTCGAGGGAACCGATGACTTCGACCTGCGCAGTGGCACGGCGGGTAACGATCTCCTGCGCGGCGACGACGGGGCTGACCGGCTGGATGGCGGTGATGGCGACGACAGCCTGGAAGGCCAGGCCGGGCCTGACGACCTGTACGGTGGCGCCGGGGATGACCTGCTGTCCGGCGGCAATGGCGAGGACAGGCTGAATGGCGGCGAGGGCGCTGATTATCTGCGCGGCGGCGCGCATGACGACGCGCTGCATGGCCGCGACGGCGACGACACGCTGATGGGGGACAAGGGAGAGGACACGCTGTTCGGCGGCGCGGGCAACGACCTGTTGTCTGGTGCTCATCGGGACGAGACGGGTGAGGATGACGACGCGGGCGATTTCCTCAACGGCGGCACCGGGGACGATACGGTGATTGCGGGCGAAGGCGACGTTGTCTCGCTGGGCGCCGGGGCAGATGTGCTGGTCCTTGGCGAATGGATGACAGAGAGCGGCGCCGACATCCTCGATTACGATGAAGAGGAAGACCAGTTGATGGTCGTTTACAACGACAGCCTGCACGGCGATGAGCCGGACCTGGACATGCGCCCCAATGCCGAGAATCCGTCACTGACCGAAATCCTGCTGGGGGACGAGGTTCTGGCCACCCTGCCCACCGAAGACGCTCCGGACATGGACCAGATCGTCCTGATCGCGGAAAGCGCCCTGACTGACCTCGGGCTGGATATGGGGCCCGATATCGCCCAGGTGCGGCAGGCAGGCTGAGGACCCCATCTTATGCCCGGTTCGGCCCGCGCCACCTGCGCGGGCCTTTTTTCATGGCCGTGCGACCCGCCGATCATCCGACCACATAAAAATCATTTAAAATAGAGCCTTAAGTCCAATTTTTTGCCACACCCCGGCCCCGGACAAGGCGCGCAACAGGTCGAGTCTCGCCCGGAAAGAGGGGTGAGTCATGGCGGCATTCAGCATGTCCCTGGCATCGGCGACGGCCACTGGGACGTTTGTTCAGGACTATCATTTCGGCACCAACGCGCTGCACGAAATCAACATCGCCACCGATGGGGACATGCTGCCCCACGACGGCTTCGTTGCGGCGGTCGACGCTCTGGACCTGACGCATCTGCGGTATCCCGGCGGCCATGCCGAGAACACGATCGACATCACCCGCCTGGACAACGGCCAGCTGCGGGCAGAGGTGCGGGCCTTCATGGACTGGGTGGTTGCCAACAGCTCGCCCGGCCACATGATCCAGGTCACCTTCGTGCTGCCGACCAAGGTGGACATCCCCGCCGCGCAGATCGAGGCCTTCGTCTACCTCCTGCTGGAGGAATACGGCGACCATGTCTCGGGGCTGGAGATCGGCAACGAATATTCCATCGGCAAGCGTGTCGACGGCTTTGACCGCAGCACCCACCCGGAGGACAACCCGAACAGCGATTTCGTCTCGTCCATGAACGAGACCGAATACGGAATCGCCGCGAACCGGGTCATCAATGCCGCGCAGGATGCCATAGACCGGCTGCAACGCGATCACCCCGAGCTGGGCCACGACCCGGCGATCCTGATCCAGCTGGGCGACATCAGCGGCGCGGGCAGCGCCTACAAGGGCAACGGCAACTGGGACGAGGCGAACGAGGCGATCCTGTCCTGGCTGGACCAGCGCGCGCTGGACGCGATCGACGGTGCCGTTGCGCATTACTACTACAACATCCAGCACGATGACTCGGTTGTCTTCGAGGACAGCAACCAGACCGGCCGCAGCATCGACCTGCGCATCGACAACTTCAACATGCACCTCGGCCGCGATGTGCCCGTCTACATCACCGAATGGAACGTCCTGAATTCCAACGCGAACCAGCAGGGCATGGCCGCCGCCTCGACCCTGGTCGAGATGTTCGAGTTCATCGTTCAGACCGAAACCGCCGATGCCTTCATCTGGCCGCTGCAGCACCGCACCTCGAACACCATCGCCGGCAACCGCAGCGCCGATGACATGGACCTTTCCGCCGGCGGCGGCGCCTTCCGGATGATGGCCGACAGCCTGCGCCCGGAAACCAGCGTGGAAACGGGCCATGTCGAACGCTTTGAAAGCATCGAGACTGAATGGAACGGCAGCAGCGGCGAGGTCGAGATCAACTATTACGCCAGCCCCTACCACGACGTGATCTATGTCTCTCTGCGCGATCTCGATCCCGGGACGGTCACGCTGGACCTTGCGCCTTTCCTCGACGAGGCCACGGGCGTGACAGTGACGCGGCTGACGATGGATCCCGCCTCTTCGGACGGGTTGAGCGACCTGGCGGACGAGGACGGGCTGAACCGGATCGGGCGCCGATACATCGACGCCGATGAACTGGCGATCCTGTCGCAACTGGCCTTCTTCGACGAGACCAACAAGAACCATGTTCAGGACCTGGGAGGCGGCCAGTACCGCACCTACCTTCCGACCGCGACAGGCATCGTGGCGCTGGTCGCCAATCCGCAGGGCATCTCGGACTACTACTTTGCCACAGAGGTCGATGTGGCACCGATGCTGGTGGATGTGACGGGCGATCACCTGAACAGGGGCAGCGTGGGCCTTTCCATGCTGCCCTACGACGTGGTCCAGATCGTGATCGAAAAGAAATGGGTCCAGGAAGGCAGTGCCACGGACGACCGGCTGACCGGCGGCCTCGGCCAGGATGTCGTCCTGGGACGCGAGGGCAATGACACGATCGCGACCGGCGAGGGGGACGATACGGTCAAGGGCGGTTTCGGGGACGATCACCTGGATGCCGGGTCGGGGGCCGATTACATCGTCGCGGGTAGTGGCAATGACACCGTGCTTGGCGGCGCCGGGGACGATCTGATCGTCGCCGGCACCGGCACCAAGATCATCCAGGGCGGCGCGGGCAATGACACGGTGCGGCTGGACGGAGCCAGCGGCAGCTATTCGGCCAGTTTCAGCAACGGGGTCCTGCGGCTGGTCAGCACCGATGCCGATGTCCGGCTGCAAGGGGTCGAGGTGCTGGACTTCGACAACCGGACCGTTTCCGTCACCGACTACCTCAACGAGATCGGCGGCGCGCCCACCGGCCTCTACGGCACCGCGAACGACGACCAGCTGACCGGCACATCCGACAGCGAGATCATCAGCGGCGGCGATGGCAGCGACATCCTGCTGGGTCAGGGCGGACAGGACACGCTGATCGGGGGCGCGGGCGACGACCTGCTGATCGCCGAGGGGCGCAGGCTCTACGGGACAGAGATGTCGGAACAGGTCTTTCGCATCTACAACGCGGTCTTTGGCCGTGAACCGGACGTGAACGGGCATCAGTACTGGGTGACACAGCTTGCCTCCTCGGCCATGAGCCACGCAGAGGTGTCGGGACATTTCATGTCCTCGCCCGAGTTCCAGCGGACCTATGGCACCACCACGGACGCCGAATTCGTCACCCTGCTGTACCAGAACGTGCTGTCCCGGGCGCCGGATGCCGCCGGGATGGCCGCATGGCTGGACTATCTCGACGGAGGCATGTCGCGCCAGATGGTGGTCCGGCATTTCGCCGAAAGCCCCGAGAACCGGGCAGGCACCCAGGATGCGCAGGCCGCTTTCGATGGCCGGTGGGATGCTTCCAACTGGTCGGATGACCTGTTCCGCCTCTACCAGGCCATGCTGAACACGGACCCCGACGCCGCGACGTTCCAGGACTGGATGCAGGCGCTGACAGGGGGGGCGACGATGCAGGATGCGGTGGCCGGTCTCATGGCCCTGCCCGCCTACCAGTCCGGCCTTGGGGCCCTGGGCGATGCCCAGTTCGTCACCCAGCTGTACCGCAACCTCCTCGACCGCAGCCCCAACGGCGCCGAACTAGCCAGCTGGACGGCGGCGCTGGAGGGCGGGCTTGCCCGGTCGGCGGTGATCCTCGACCTTGTCGGCAGCCCCGCCGCGATCACGGCCAACGACGCGGCGGTGCACGCCTACATGCTGAGCCTCGGCCCAGACGATGTGCTGGAGGCCGGAACCGGCGACAACATCCTGTCGGGCGGGCTATACAGCGATACCTTCGTCTTTGACCGTGGCGACGACGGCACCCATCTTGTCACCGACCTGGAGCCCTGGGATCGGGTGGACCTGTCCGACTTCGGCTATGCCGATGCGGATGCGGCCCTGGCCCGGATGAGCCAGCAGGGCGATGACGTCATCTTTCAGGACCAGGGCGTGACCGTGGTCTTCAACGACCAGCAACTGGGCCAGATCACCAGTGACATGATCCTTTACGCCTGACCGCCTGCCACCCCCTGTCCCCGCCCCGACAGGGGCCGCGACGCTTGACTCTCCTGCCGATCCTCGCCAATCCCGATCAAAACGCTCGGCCGGGTGAAAGACCCGCGCCCAGAGGAGGCAGCCATGCAGCAACGGCACCGCACAGTGACCGAGCGGCTACTATACGCCGTCGCAATCCTGATCGCGGCGTTCTGCGCCCTGCCCCATCTTGGAGTCCTGCTGGCCGCGGTCTCCGCCGAAAGCGATACGCTGGCCCATCTCGCGCAAACCGTGCTGGGCCGCTACACCGCGACCACGCTGATCCTGCTGGCGCTTGTCTCTGTCGGGACGCTGCTGATCGGCACCGGGGCGGCCTGGCTGGTGGTCATGACCGAATTCACCGGGCGCCGCATCCTCGAGGTGGCGCTGGTACTGCCGCTCGCCTTTCCGGCCTATGTCATCGCCTATGCCTACACGCATCTGCTGGACCATCCCGGCATCGTGCAGGCCACCCTGCGCGACATCACCGGCTGGGGGCCGCGCGACTACTGGTTCCCGGAAATCCGGTCGACCGGCGGCGCGGCGGCGATGCTGATGCTGGTGCTTTACCCCTACGTCTACCTGTTGGCCCGTGCCGCCTTCATCAGCCAGAGCGCGACCACGGTCTTTGCCGCCCGTTCCCTGGGCCGGACGCCGCTGGGGGCCTTCTTTTCCGTGACACTGCCGATGGCGCGTCCCGCCATTGCCGCAGGTGTCCTTTTGGCCGCGATGGAGACCATCGCAGACTATGGCACCGTGTCCTATTTCGGGGTTCAGACCTTTGCGACCGGGATCTACACCAGCTGGTTTTCCCTGGCCGACCGGGCCGGCGCCGCGCAGCTGGCCCTGGGGCTGCTGGCCTTTGCCCTGCTGCTGGCGGTGCTGGAACGCAAGAGCCGGGGGCAGGCGCGCTACCATTCGGGACGGCGCAGAGAGCCGGTGCCGCGTGCCCCCCTCAAGGGAGGGCTGAACGCCGCCGCGCTGGTGGCTTGCAGCCTGCCGGTGCTGCTGGGCGCGCTGATCCCGGCACTGGCCCTGCTGACGATGGCGATCGGATCGGAACAGGACATCCTCAGCCGCCGCTACATCCGGTTCATCGAGAACTCGCTGACCCTGGCCACCGTCGCCGCGATTGTCACCGTCGGGGCCGCGGTGATCCTGGGCAGCATCAGCCGTATCCTGCCCGGCCGGCTCACCGGCGTCGCACTTTATGTCGGGCGGCTGGGCTATGCCGTGCCCGGCGGGGTGATCGCCGTTGGCCTGCTGGTGCCCTTCGCCGCCTTCGACAACGCGCTGGACAGCTGGATGCGGGACACCTTCGACATCTCCACCGGCCTTTTGTTCACCGGCTCCATCTGGGTCCTGGTGGGCGCCTACATGATCCGTTTCCTGGCTGCCGCCATCGGCGCCTACGAGGGCGGGATTTCCACCGTCAGCCCCAACATGGACGCCGCCGCGCGGGTGCTGGGCCAGAACGCCGTCGGCACCGTGCGCCGCATCCACATGCCACTGCTGAGGCCCAGCCTGCTGACCGCCGGTTTGATCGTCTTTGTCGACGTGATGAAGGAACTGCCCGCGACGCTGATCATGCGCCCGTTCAACTATGACACGCTGGCGGTACAGGCGCACCGGCTGGCCGCCGACGAAAGGCTGGAAGGCGCCGCCGTGCCCAGCCTCGTGATCGCCGTTCTGGGCCTCTTGCCGGTCGTGCTGCTGATCCATCGGATGCGCAAGGAAGACTAGCCCTCGGGCATTCCCGCCTCCCGCATGACGTCCAGCCAGCGCTCCGCGGTGCCCTCTGGTTTCCAGTTGGGGGCGATCCGCGTCACCTCGACCTTCAGCGTATGACCCGGTTCAACCGCAAGAAAGCGCGCCATCGCGTCGCGCGCCTCGTCGGTCCTGCCCAGGCAGATCAACAGGGCGGCAAGCGCCTTGTTCGACGGCGGCGGTGGCGAGGACATGCTCAGCATCGCCTCCAGCCCCGCCTCGCAGTCACCGCTTTGCCAATAGGACCAGCCCATCTGCCAGCGCAGCCAGTCCCCGTGCAGCGGGTCCACCCGCTTTGCCCGTTCCAGCGCCTCGATCCCCTCATCGGCCCGGCCCTCGTAGACCAGCGGGATGGACATGGCGATCAGCACCAGCGAATCCGATGGATTGAGCTCTGCCGCGCGCTTGTAGTGCTCGATGGCTTCGACATGATGACCGCGCCGGGACAGCACCCGCGCAAGCGTGTAGTGGGACATGTAGTTCCGGGGGTTCTTGCGCATGGCGATTTCCGCCAGCTCCTCGGCTTCGTCCAGAACGTCGTCCATCGGCGTCATCCAGCCCATGTGGCTGGCCGTGCCCAGCATCAGCGACGTGCCGATATAGCCCCATTCGGACTCCGGTTCCTCGCGGATCGAGGTGCGCTCCAATGCAATCGCCCGCTCCCAGTGCTCGCGGCTGAGCTGGCTCATCAGCTTGCGTGCCTGCATCCCCCGCAACAGCGAATCCACGCCGCCCGCACCGGTCCGGTCGGGCAGGTCGATCATCACCGTTTCACCGACAACCGAGGCCACATGGCGCACGATCTCGTTCTGAACCACGAAGAGGTCGTCAAGGTCACGCTCATACTGGTCCGACAGGATATGCGCGCCTGTGCCCGTCTCGATCAACTGGATGGTGACCCGCAACCGCTGTCCGTCGTATTGCTGGCTGCCTTCCAGAACATAGCCCGCGCCCAGCACCCGCCCGATCTCGCGCACGTCGGTCGGCGTCTCTCGGAACTGGAAACTGGAATTCCGCGCGACCACCCTGAACTGCGGAAAGCGCGCCAGCTCGGTGATGATGCCCTCGGCCAGCGCGTCGCTCAGGTAGCCCTGCAGCGGCTCGGGACTCAGGTCCTCCAGTGGCAGGACGGCCAGAACCGGCGCCCGCGCGTGGCTGTTGTCCTCGGGGTAGAAGGCCATTCCCAGCACACCGGCACACAGCAGAACAACCGCCAGCAACAGCGGCAGGATGCGTTTCGGGGTCTCGGTCGGGCTCACAGCGGTACTGGGCGGGACAAAGCGATAGCCCTTGCGCGGGACGGTCTGGATCACCTTGCGATCGGTATCGCCCAGCGCGCCGCGAATCTCGGCAATACATTGCACGAGGCTGTCCGTCCCAACGGTCCGCCCCTCCCAGACCTGCTCGGCAAATTCCGCCTTTTTGATGGTCCGATTGGGCGACATGGCCAGCAGGCGCAGAACCTCGCGTGTTTGCGGGCGCAGATCCACGAGAGCGCCGTTTGGCGTCCGCAGCGCCCCGTCCGTACCGTCCAGGGTGCAGTCCGTCGTTTCGAATTCGTAAATTTTCACCGGTTTTCGTTCGGTAATTCGATCACTTGGCTGGCTAAATCTTACCCTACGTCAATTCGGCTCGTTTCGCAAAACAAGGGCGCGCCGCCACATGATTTGGAGGAAGAGATGAGATTACCGTTCTTTGCAGCCGCCGTCGCGGCCCTGGCCTGTCCCGCCCTGGCCCATGACCCGATCGAATGGAACGGATCGACAGTGCACGTCCTGCTCGACAAGGAAATGACAAGTGGCGACATGGGCATGTTCACCACGCATTTCGTCGGCCCGGGCGGTCCGCCGCGCCATATCCACGACGACGCCGGAGAGGCGTTCTATGTTCTCGAAGGCGAGGCACAGTTCCTTGCAGACGGCGAGGTGATGCTGGTCAAGGCCGGCGAGGCCGCCTTTGTCCAGAAGGGGGTCGATCACACCTTCCGCCTGACCGGCGAAGAAGGTGGCAAGATCCTGGTGATCGTTGCACCCGGCGGGTTTGAAGGCTTTTTCGAAGCGACGAAACACCTGAAACTGCCCGACGACATGGATGAGTTGAACCGCATCTCCGAGGAGTTCGGCCAGATCTTCACCGGCCCACCCCTGGAATAGGCGGGCGCGCGAAAAAAAGGCGGGGTCTCCCCCGCCTTTTCCACTCGGTACACTGGCTGAAATTACTTCCAGCCAACCTCGTTAAAGATTTTCTGGGCGGTGGGGATCTGCTTGGCCACGGCCGAGAGGTTCACGTCATCGGGCTTGAAGAAACCCAGTTCGGCCACGGAGGGGCTGAGGCCCACGCCCGGGACGGCCGGGTATTCGTCGTTGCCCGCCGAGAAATATTTCTGCGCTTGGTCGCTGGCCAGGTACTCGAGGAACTTGATCGCGTTCTCTTTGTTGGGCGCGTGCGCGGCCACGCCGCCACCCGACAGGTTCATGTGGGCACCGGTGCCATCCTGGTTCGGGAAAACCCAGCCGATCATGTCACGGCTGTCGCTGAGGCCGTCGACCTCGGTCCGGATCGCGCGTGCAAAATAGTAGGTGTTCGACAGAACCACGTCGCATTCGCCCGAGACGATGCCGCGCAGCTGGTCGGTGTCGCCCCCTTGCGGATCACGCGCGAAATTCGCCACGACACCCGCGGCCCAGTCACGCGCGGCCTCTTCGCCCATGTGCTCGACCAGCGCGGCCAGCAGCGTCTGCATGTAGGCGTTGGTGCCCGAGCGGATGCAGACCTGGCCCTTGTACTTGGGATCGGCGAGATCCTGGTAGGTGGCCGGCGGCTCTGTCACGTCCTGTTTGTCGTAGAAGATGATGCGCGAACGCTGCGAAAAGCCGAACCATTCGTTTTCCGCATCCTGCAGGTAGCCGGGCACGCGTGCTTCCAGCACGGCGCTCTCGATCGGCTGCAGGACACCGGCGTCCTTGGCCCGTTCCAGGCGCGAGGTATCGACCGTCAGCAGGATATCGGCAGGCGAGTTGCGGCCCTCGGCCTGCATCCGCGCGATCAGCTCGTCGGCATTGCCCTCGATGCGGTTGATGGTGATGCCGGTGGCATCCTCGAAGTCCGAATACAGGCGCTCGTCTGTGTCGTAGTGGCGCGACGAGTAGATGTTCACCTCGCCTTGAGCGATGCCCGCCGTCGGGGTCAGCCCGGCCAGGGCAACAAGCGCTGCGGCGCCGAGTCCAGTCTTGAGGGTCATACGTTTCTCCCTTGGATTAAATCCTTACTCTTTTAGTCAATTACAGGTTCCGGCTGCGGATGCAAGCGGTCTCGGCGGATTTCGACACTGGCGAGTGTCCCCATGCCCCAAGCCGAAGGCGCGACCCCGGATCACATATAAACATTCGCATTCAAATACTTGACCAACTCGGATACTAAAAGGACGTGCAGGACAGGGAATTCAGTGACATGGCCGAAATCGTCATCATGGAGGACGATGCGCTTTTTGCAGACCTCGTCGGGCAAAGCTTGACCGAGGCCGGGCATAGCGTGACCATCGCCCCCTCCGGCGAGGCCGCGCTCGAGATCGTCATGAACCGCCGAATCGACCTGGTCATCGTCGACATCCTGATCATGGTGGATGGCGCCCTGTCGCCGGACGGCGGGTTGCTGTTCCTGACCCGGCTGCGCCAGCAATCGCCGTCGCGCCCCTTCAAGACGCCAAGGGAGATTCCCGCGATCGCCATGTCCGGCGCCGTGAACAACTACTGGACCAAGGACCTGCTGAACACGGCACAGAGCTTTGGCGCGACAGAGATCCTGGCCAAGCCCTTTCCCCCGGCGCACCTGCTGGAGCTTGTCGCCCGGCTGACCGCCGACCACGGGCCGCCGGTCAGGCCCTCTGCAAGGTGATCGTCAGGCCAGCCAGTTCGGCGCCCTTCAGGAAATAGGGCGCCACCCGCAGTTCCTGCACGACCCCGTCGAAATCAAAGGTCTCGCTGCGCGTCTTTTGCAGGGTCAGCACCTCGTTGCAGATCTCGACCAGCCGGGGAAAACTGTCGACCGGCAGGTTCACTTGGCTGATGTGACCGATATGGGTTCCGTGTTCCGTCAGGGCGAACAGCTGGATCGCGTTGCGCGAGGCGCTCTTGATGTTCAGGCGCGTGTCCAGCACCAAAAGGGGCATCGGCAGCGCCGCCTGGATCGCGGCCTGTTCGGCCACGAGACGGTTGAGCTCCTCTGAATTGATCAACAGTTCCTCGTTGACCGTGATCAGTTCCTCGTTGGTGGATTGCAGTTCCTCGTTCGAGGTTTCCAACTCTTCGTTGGTCGATTGCAGCTCTTCGTTGGTCGACTGCAGTTCCTCGTTCGTGGACTGCAGTTCCTCGTTCGAGGTCTGCAATTCCTCCATCGTGATCTGCAGCGCCTCGCGCGCGTCTGCCAGCTCCCGCTCGATATAGGCCAGGTAGTCCGAGGCCTCGCGATCCGCCTGGTTCGGCAGCACCGTCTCTTCGACGAAATCCGTCTCGATCGAGACCAGCACCAACCGCCCCTGCGTCACCGGGCGGTCCGCCTTGATCGGATACCCGCGAAGGCGGACCCGGTTGAAGCCACGGCCCGGCATCTCTCGCCAGACGCCGTTGCGCGGCTTGCCGTGCTTCAGGCAGAGCGGGATCAGGCTGGATGCCTCCGAGGCGATCTCGGACTTCAGCATCCGGGTGGTCAGCCGCCCGCGCACGTCGTCGGTCACGGTGGTAAAGGGGCTGATGTCACCAAAGATGCGCAACAGGTCCTTCTGTTCGTTGGCCAGGAACCCAATCGGCGCGACGGATGCCGCGATGGTGCCGAAGACCTCGTTGTCCTCCAGCGGCTTGGGGACGACATGCGACCTGTCACCGCCCTTGCCGGTGTCAGCCCTGATCGCCATTCCGAACCGTTCCAGCGGCTTTCGGTCCAGCGTTCCGCCCCGGCGCTTGCGGAACAGGCGAATGCCCTCGCCGACCCGTTCGAAATAGGGTTCCAGCGCGCCGATATGTTCGGAGGTTCCGATGAACATCAGCCCGCCCGGACGCATCGAATACAGCAGGCGGGACATCACCTTTTCCTGCAGGGTTGTGTTGAAATAGATCAGCGTGTTGCGAAAGCTGACAAGGTCGATGTCGCTGAACGGCGGATCCTGAAAGACGTTGTGCTGCGAGAAGAGGATCAGGTTGCGCACTTCCTGCCGCACCCGAAGGACACCGTCATGCTGGGTGAAGTAGGCCTCGGTCATGGATTGCGGCATGTCGGCCGCGGCGCTGATCGGGTAGGCACCGGCGCGCCCGCGGGCCAGGGCCTGCGTATCCAGGTCCGTCGCGATGACCTGAAAGGCGCGGGCCTCGTCGCGCTTGGGGAACCCCAGCAGGTCACAGAGGATGAAGGCGATGGAATAGGCCTCTTCGCCCGTCGCACAGCCGGGGACCCAGATGCGGATCGGCCTGCGATCCGTCTGTTCGACATAGGCCCGCAAGGCATCGGCCAGCGCGTCGAACTGATCGCGGTCCCGAAAGAACCGGGTGACTGAAATCAGCAGGTCGCGATACAGCGAATCCAGCTCCTCGGGATTGTCGCGACAAAACTGTACGTATGCTCCGTAATCCTCGAAGCCGCGCGCGATCATGCGCCGCTGAATGCGCCGGCCCACGGTCTTTTCCTTGTAGTTGCGGAAATTCACCCGGGTGCGCACCTGCAACAGGTGATAAAGATCATCGAATTCCGTGGGCTGTTCCATCTGCGCCTGCAGCCCCGACAGGTCGCGCGGGCGGCGCAGGATGGCATCCAGCTGATCGCCGATCTGGCCAGGGGACAGGATCAGGTCCACGCAGCCTGTCTCGATCGCCGAATTGGGCATCGTGTCATAGCGGGACGAGGCCGCGTCCTGGGCGATGGTGATACCGCCCGCCTCGCGGATCGCCTGTACGCCATAGCTCCCGTCGCTGCCCGTGCCGGACAAGACGATCCCGACGCTCCTCTCTCCGTAATGCTCTGCAATCGAAGAAAAAAGTCGGTCCGCCGAGGGTTTCGGCTCTGCCGCGCGGCCAGAGGGCGGGCGCAGGTGGACGGCGCCGTTCTCGACCACCAGGTCGAACTTGGGAATCGGAACGTAGATCGTGTCCGGCTCCAGCGGCATCGACTGGTCGACCGCCTTCACCGACAGCCGGATCTCGCGCGACAGCAGGGTCGGCAGGACGCTTTCGTGGTGGGGGGACAGGTGCTGGGCCAGGACATAGGCACAGCCCGCGTCCGCCGGCAGATGCTGGGCAAGCAGGGACATGGCCTCGAACCCGCCTGCCGAGGCGGCAATGCCAACAACCGTTTCAACATCCCTGGAAATGCTCATGAGTCGATCCGAAATAGGCCCGGCTTGTGGCACCAGGGCTTCAGCGGCGCCTTCCTTTACCCATAGTTAACCAAATCTGGGGTTAAACGCTTTACAAGAGGTGAACAAGGAACCCCCTAGGTGCAATTGCAGGAGCTGTGCGTGCCCGAAGCCACATCGTCGCCGAGCACGATCGAAGCCTGGCTCAGCAAGTCCGCCCACGGGCAGGACTGGTGCGTCGTGAACGTCCGGTTGCGGCACCACGACCATAGTCAGCGCTTGCTGCTCGACGATCCGCGCCCGCTTGCGGATGTCTTCGCGCCCGAACTTGCCAGGATCCTCGACGCCGAACTTGCCGCGATCAAGGACACCGCGGTCAACAGCCGGTCCGGCTTCAAACTGGAGCTGCGTCAGCTGACACTGCATGGCCTGCGCATCCTGACCCGGATTGACCCGACCGGCAGCGGAACCGCCAGCGTGCGTTTTGTCCGTGCCGAAGGGGATCTCTGTCACGTCCTTGGGCCGGGACTACGCTGCGAACACGAGACCCCGCCAAACATTGACGACATCGCCCTGCCGGTGCTGTGCGACCTGTTGTACCCGGCGCTCGAGATCTTCGACCACATCCTGGAAAACGGCCTGACAGAGGCGGACTCCCGCGTTCTGGCCGCCCGCATCAAGACCATGCGCGCCAAGCGGGACGAGCTGTCGGACTACATCGGCCTGCTGTCCCGTTTCATCGAGAGCGCCCCGCAAAGGCGCGCCGCCATCGGCCAACAGCAAAGGCCACTCTCGCTCAGCTCGCCCGGCACGATTCCCAGCCGGGACATCCGCTGGGACTCCTCGGGCCGGTCGGTGCGGGGCGAACATGGGGCCATCCTGCACGGCCACCACGACGCGCCAAAGGGCTGACCGGGGCGGTCAGCTGCCAGTGGCACGGTCGCTCAGCACCCAGCTGTCCGGGCTTTCCCCGGCCAGACGCCGCATGGTGTCGCCGACCTCGGTCCAGCCACGTTCAGCCGCCGTTTGCATCGGCCCGCCGCGCCAGCGCGGAAAGGCGTAACCGTGGATCTGCACCATGTCGACGGCAGCGTCACTCTCGGCGATGCCCTCTTCGACGATGCGCGCGCCCTCGTTGGCCAGGACGGCCAGGATACGCGTCACGATCTCTTCGCGGTCAAAACCGCGGCGTGTGATCCCCTGGGCCTGCGCATAGTCCAGGATCACCGTCTCGACCTCGGCCGAGGGACGTGGCTTGCGATCTCCTTCGACGTAGTCGTACCAGCCCTTTCCGCTGCGCTGGCCCAGTCGGTCCATCTCGCACAGCTGGTCGGCGATGGTCACGTAACGCTGCGCCGGGTCGCGCGTCGCCGCCTGCCGCTTGCGGTTGGCCCAGGCGATCTGCAGGCCGGTCAGATCCTGCAACTCGAACGGTCCCATCGGAAAGCCTATCTCGCGCGCGGCGGCGTCCACCTCCTGCGGCAGCGCGCCGTCGGCCAGCATGTATTCCGCCGCGCGCCGGTATTCCGCCAGCATCCGGTTGCCGATGAACCCGTCGCAGATCCCCGCCAGGACCGAGACCTTGCGCAGCCGCTTGCCAAAGGCAAACCCCGTCGCCAGCACCTCGGCCGAGGTTTCGGGCAGCGCCACGATCTCCAGCAGTTTCATCACATGCGCGGGCGAAAAGAAGTGCAGCCCGATACAGCGCGCCGGGTTCGGGATGCCCTCGAAAATCTCGCGCGGGTCGATGTAGGAGGTGTTGGTGCCAAGGATCGCCTCCGGCGAGACCACCTCGGCCAGTTGCCGGAACACCGCGCGCTTGACCTCGAGATCCTCGAACACCGCTTCGACCGCCAGGTCGACACCCGCCGCATCGGCGTAGTCCGCCGTCGCGGTGAACCGTGCCTTCTGCTCTGCCGCCTTGGCCTCGCTCAGCTTGCCGCGTTTCACGGCACCGTCGATCAGCCCGGCCACGCGGTCCCGGGCGCTTGCCGCCGCATCGGCGTCACGCTCGATCAGCACAACCTCAAGCCCACCGCCCAGGCTCGCCGTGGCGATGCCCGCACCCATCAGCCCGCCGCCGACAACCGCGATGCGCTGCAAGTCGTGCGGCGCGGCGCCCGCTGCCGCCTTGGGGCGGGCCACCTCGCGTTCGGCGAAAAAGGCATGCCGCAGGGCGCGGCTCTCGGCGCTCTGGCGCAACTCCAGGTGCAGGGCGCGTTCCTTGGGCTGGCCTTCGGAGAAGGGCAGATAGGCCCATTGCAGCGCGTCGATGTTCAACAGCGGCGACATCTGCCCGCGCGCGCGTTTCAAAACCGCCTCGCGCTTGACCTCCAGCGCGTCGGCCGCCAGCGGCTCTGTCACCCGTTCCGACACTTTAGAGGGCCGCTCCGGCAGAGCCGCCACAAACTCCCGCGCCGCCGCCTGCAAGTCCCCTTCGAACACAAGATCAAGCCCGCCCAGCGCCTTGAGCGTCGCGGCATCCAGCATCTGCCCCGAGGCCGCCATGTCGATGGAGGCCTCCATCCCGATCAGGCGTGGCGCGCGCTGCGTACCGCCGGCGCCGGGGATCAGCCCCACGTTGACCTCTGGCAGACCGAACCGGGTTCCCGCCTGCGCAAGCCGCCAGGCGCAGGCCATCGCGATCTCGAACCCGCCGCCCAGCACCGTGCCGTGCAGGACCGCGACAAAGGGCGTTTCACTGTCCTCGATCATCTGCACAACATCGGGCAGATGCGGTTCCACGGGCGGCGCGTCGAACTCCGACATATCCCCGCCGGCGACAAAGGTCCGCCCCGCACCGGTCAGGATTGCGACACGCGCACCCTGTACCGCGTTCACAGCCTCGGCCAGACCCTTGCGCACCGCCGTGCTGGTGGCGTTGACGGGCGGATTGTCGATGGTCACCCAGGCCAGGTCGCCTTCGCGGGTGACGGTAACGGGGCTGTCGGTAGTCATGGTCAAGGCTCCTCTCCTCGCCCCTGCCACGGGCGTCCTGCACCGGAGATAACCCAAACGCGCGGTCGGTTAAAGGATTTTAGGCAGCATACTGCGTAATAGCCTCGGCAATCGCCTTGCGGGTCTTTTCCGTGGCCTCCTCCTTGACCGGGCCAAAGCCGCGGATCTCCATGACCAGCCCGGCGATCCGGGCCGCCTCGTCGCGGTTGTCCGACGTCAGCCCGTTGACCAGCCGATCCAGCAAGTCGCGGTATTCCCCGATCAGCGCCCGTTCCATGCGCCGCTCGGCAGTTCGGCCAAAGGGGTCGAACACCGTACCGCGCAGCCGCTTCATCCGCGCAAGCTGGCGAAAGGCCACCTGCACCCAAGGGTCAAAGCTTCGTTTCAGAGGCCGCCCGCGCGCATCCGTGCCCGAGGACAGGATCGGCGGCGCAAGGTGGTGGCGCACGGTGAACTCGCCTTCGAAACGGTCCTTCAACCCGTCCAAGAAACCTGTCTGCGTATGCAGCCGCGCAACCTCGTATTCGTCCTTGTAAGACATCAGCTTGAACAGGCCCTTGGCCGCCGCCTCGGACAGGGCGCCCGGCGCGCCCGCCACGCGGGTCTCGGCCTCGATCACCTTTTGCAGGTCGTCACGATAGCGCCGCGCCCAGCGCCGGCTCTGGTAGTCGGCCAAGAAATCCGCCCGCCGGTCGATCATCTGCTCCAGCGTCTGTACGGGCCGCGCCTCGATCCCGGCGATCCGCGCGACGCCCTCATGATCGGTCACGGCAACCCGGCCCCAGGCAAAGGCCTGCTTGTTCAGCTCCGGCTTGACCCCGTTCAGCTCGATCGCCCGCATCAGCGCCGCCTCGGTGAGGGGCACCAGCCCCGCCTGCCAGGCCGCGCCCAGCATCAGGACGTTGGCAAAGACGGTGTCACCCAGCAGCGCCTCGGACAGGGCATTGGCGTCCAGCGATTGCAGCGCCTTGCCATCCACCGCCCCGGAAATCCGCGCCAGCCGCTCGCCCGCCTTCAAATCCGCATCGCGGTTGCGCGTGAAATCCCCGGTCGGCATCAGGGCCGTGTTCACCACCGCCCGCGTATGCCCCGCCCGGTAGGTCACCGAGGCCTTGGGCGAAGAGCTTACCACCAGGTCACAGCCGATCAGCGCGTCCGCCGAGGACGGTTCGATCCGCGCCTGGTTCACCTCTTCGGGGCGCGAAGACATCCGCAGGTAGCTGAGCACCGGCCCGAATTTCTGTGCGAAGCCCATGAAGTCCAGCACGCTGGCGCCCCGCCCTTCGAGGTTCGCCGCCATCGCGATCAACTGGCCTACGGTCACGACACCCGTTCCGCCAACGCCAGTGACCAGGATATCCCAGGGCTTGTCCAGCGACGGCACAACCGGCGCCGGCAACCCGGCCACCTTCTCGGTCAACTGTGCCTCGGACACGCCGCGCCCCTTCTTCAGTGTCGCCCCCTCGACCGTCACGAAGCTGGGGCAGAAGCCGTTGAGGCAGGTGAAATCCTTGTTGCAGGAGTTCAGGTTGATCTGCCGCTTGCGGCCAAATTCCGTCTCCAGCGGCTCGACGCTGAGGCAGTTCGATTCCACGCCGCAATCGCCACAGCCCTCGCAGACCAGCGGGTTGATGACGGCGAACCGCTTGGGGTCCTCCATCTTGCCGCGCTTGCGCAGGCGGCGTTTCTCTGTCGCGCAGGTCTGCTGGTAGATCAGCACCGTGGTCCCGGGAATCTCGCGCAATTCGCGCTGCACGCGGTCCATCTCACGCCGGTGCTCGATCTCGACCCCCGCCGGGAAATCGCTCTTGCGGAACTGCTCGGGATGATCGGACACGACAACCACCCGTTTCGCCCCCTCGGCCAGCACCGTCTGCGCAATCGCCTGCACGGATATCGGCCCGTCCACCACCTGCCCGCCGGTCATGGCCACGGCGTCGTTGAACAGGATCTTGAAGGTGATGTTGGTCCCCGCCGCAATCGCCTGCCGTACCGCCAGCGAGCCCGAGTGATAATAGGTCCCTTCCCCGAGGTTCTGGAAGACGTGCCGGTTGCCGTTGAACTTCGACCGCGCGACCCAGTTGACGCCCTCACCCCCCATCTGGATCAGCGAGGTCGTGTTGCGGTTCATCCAGCTTGCCATGAAGTGACAGCCGATCCCCGCCAGCGCCTGGCTGCCCTCGGGCACCTTGGTCGAGGTGTTGTGCGGACAGCCCGAGCAGAAAAAGGGCGTGCGGGCCGCCCCCGGCACCTCGATCAGGTTCGGGGGCGGCACCAGCGCCTCGGCACGTTCCGTGAGTGATGTGCCAAGATTCAGGTCCAGTCGTTTCGCGATGATCCGCGCCAGCATCACGGCGCCCAATTCATGCGTCCAGGGGATCAGCCGCTCGCCGTGCTCGTCGCGCTTGCCGACCATGCGTTCGGGCTTTTGCCCGGGGAAATCGTAGAAATATTCCTTGAGCTGGCTCTCGATGATCCCGCGCTTTTCCTCGATGACCAGCAGTTCCTGCTTTTCATGCGCAAAGCCCAGCGCGCCGCGATCCTCCAGCGGCCAGACCATGCCCACCTTGTAAAGGTCGATGCCCAACTCGCGCGCGACACCCTCGTCGATGCCCAGGAGGCGCAGCGCCTCCAGCGTGTCCAGGTGTGCCTTGCCGGTGGTCACGATGCCGAACCGGGCCTCGTGCCCCCATTCCGCCCGGTCAATGGGATTGGCGCGGGCAAAGGCCAGCACGGCGTTTTTCTTGGCCTCCATCCGCTCTTCGATCTGCATCCCCGGCAGGTCGGGCCAGCGGTAATGCAGCCCGGTTTCGGGCGGCGTGTAGTCCGGCGCGACAAACGCCCGGTCGGCGGGCAAGTCCACCGACATGCCCGATTCCACCGTCTCGGAAATCGCCTTGAAGCCGACCCACATGCCCGAGAACCGCGACAGCGCGTAGCCCCATTCGCCAAATGGCAGGAACTCACCCACGTTGGCCGGGTTCAGCGTCGGCATGAAGAAATTCATGAAGGCCACGTCCGACTGGTGCGGCATCGACGACGACACGCAGCCGTGGTCATCCCCCGCCACCACCAGCACGCCACCATGCGGCGAAGATCCGTAGGCATTGCCGTGTTTCAGCGCATCCGCCGCCCGGTCCACCCCCGGCCCCTTGCCGTACCACAGGCCAAAGACCCCCTCGCAGGTCTTGTCCGGGTCGGTCTCCACCTGCTGCGTGCCGATCATCTGGGTCGCGCCCAGTTCCTCGTTGATCGCGGGCAGGAAGGTGATCCCGGCCTCTTCGACCAGCTTGGCATGGCCCGACACCTCAAGGTCGACCCCGCCCACCGGAGAGCCGCGATAGCCCGAGATATAGCCCCGCGTGTCCAGCCCCCGCGCCCGGTCGCGCCGCGCCTGGTCCAGCGCGATCCGCAGGATCGCCTGCGTCCCGGTCAGGAACACCCGGCCCTCGGTGCGGGTATAACGGTTTTCCAAGGCGTAATCGGTCAGAATCGGCGTCTGGTCCGTCATGGCATCCTCCCTGTCGCGGATCGGGGGATTTTTACCTGTTCTGCTGAAAAAGACCTTCCAATCTCTCAGTGTTGGGTCACATCTTGCAGTGAACCATTCACTCTCAGGCCCAAAAGCGAACGAAATGCCTCAACTCTCGGATCTCGACCGTCGCATCCTGGCCGTCCTGCAAAAGGACGCCTCGGGCAGCATGCAGGAGCTCGCACAGGCGGTGAACAGCTCTCCGGCGACCTGCTGGCGCCGCCTGCGCGCGCTGGAGGATCGCGGCGTGATCGGCCCGCCGGTGCGCCACGTCGACCCCGCCGCCGTGGGGCGCGGCATGGATGCCTTCGTGCAGGTGCGCATGAAATCCCAGGACGCCGCCGCCCGCGCCGAATTCCAGCGCGCGATGGAGGCGGAACCGGCCATCACCGAGGTCTACTCGATCTCCGGCGAATGGGATTACCTGCTGCACCTCGTGGTGCGCGACATCGCAGACTTGGAATCGATCCTGATGCGCCGGGTTCTGGAACATGAAAACGTCGCCGGCACCGCCACGATGTTTGTCCTGCGCCGGATCAAGCAGGGGACGGAGGTCCCCCTTTCCCCCTGAAACCCGGCGCCCCCGCAAGCGGACGCCCCACCGCATGCGCCGTCCACCGGCCGCTCAGCCCGCCTCCGCCTCTGCCACGTTCCGCTTCACCGCCAGGAAGCTGTCCGGCGTCACGGAAATCGATGAAATCCCCGCCTGCACCAACAGCCGCGCAAACCCCGGATCGTTCGAGGGCGCCTGACCGCACAGCCCGATCTTGCGCCCCGCCTTGCGCGCCTTGGCAATCACCGTCTCGATCATCCACAAGACCGCCGGGTCCCGTTCCGAGAACAGCTCGGCCAGCGCCTCGGAATCCCGGTCGATGCCCAGCGTCAGCTGGGTCAGGTCGTTCGACCCGATGGAGAACCCGTCGAACCGTTCGGCGAACCGCTCGGCCTCGATCACGTTCGACGGGATCTCACACATGACGTAGACCTCCAGCCCCGCCTTGCCGCGTTCCAGCCCCTGGGCCGCCATGACCTCCAGCACCCGGTCCGCCTCGCCCACCGTGCGGCAAAAGGGGATCATGACCACCACGTTGTCAAAGCCCATCCCCTCGCGCAGGTGCCGGATCGCCCGGCATTCCAGCTCAAACCCGTCGCGATACCCTTCCGAGTAGTACCGAGAGGCGCCCCGGAACCCGATCATCGGGTTCTCTTCCTGCGGTTCAAAGGCCCGCCCGCCCAGCAGGTCGGCATATTCGTTGGTCTTGAAATCGCTCATCCGCACGATGACCGGGCGCGGATGCCAGACCGCCGCGATCCGCGCCAATCCCCGCGCCAGCGTCTCGACGAAATAGGCGGTCCGGTCCGCATGGCCCCTGGTCAGCGCGTCGATCGCCGCCCGGTCGTCCTCGGACACCTCCTGCTCGTAGCGGGTCAGTGCCAGCGGATGCACCCGGACCTCGTTCGAGACCACGAATTCCATCCGCGCCAGCCCGACCCCATCCGCCGGCAACCGCCACCAGCGCGCCGCGGTCGAAGGGTTGGCGAGGTTCAGCATGACCTGCGTGCGGGTCTCGGGGACATGGGCCAGGTCCAGTTCCTCCACCGTCACCTCGGCCCGGCCGGCGTAGATCACCCCCTCCTCGCCCTCGGCGCAGGAGACCGTCACCTGCTGTTGATCGTGCAGGACATGGGTCGCATTGCCGGTGCCGACCACCGCCGGAACGCCCAGTTCCCGGCTGACGATGGCCGCATGAGAGGTGCGCCCGCCGTGATCCGTCACGATGGCGGCGGCCCGTTTCATCACCGGCACCCAGTCCGGGTCCGTGGTCGATGTCACCAGCACCGCCCCGTCGACGAAACGGTCGATGTCCGCCGCGCTCTCGATGATGATGACCTCGCCGGAGGCCACCGCCCCGCCGACGCTGAGCCCGCTCAACAACCGTTCGCCATGCGCGCCCAGGCTGTAGGTCTTCATCGCGCCCGCGCCCCGGCGCGACTGCACCGTCTCGGGCCGCGCCTGCACGATGTACAGCTGCCCGTCGATCCCGTCGCGCGCCCATTCCATGTCCATCGGACAGCCATAATGCGCCTCGATCTCGACCGCCGCGCGGGCCAGTTCCAGGATCTCGGCATCCGACAGCACGAAACTCTCGCGCTCCGCCTTCGAGGTCGGCACGTTGCGCGTCGCCGCGCCGTCTCCCGTGCCGTAGATCATCTTGATCTCTTTCGCGCCCAGCGCCTTGTGCGTGATCGGCATCAGCTCGGGCCGGGCCAGGAAGGGCTTGTAGACCTGGTATTCATCCGGGCTGACCGCCCCCTGCACCACGTTCTCGCCCAGCCCCCAGGCCGCGTTGATCAGCACCGTTCTGTCGAACCCGCTTTCGGTGTCGATGGAAAACATCACCCCCGACCCGGCGATATCCGACCGCACCATCAGCTGCACGCCGATGGACAGTGCCACGTCGAGGTGATCGAACCCGTTGATCTCGCGGTAGGTGATCGCCCGGTCGGTGAACA
>NZ_JARAMO010000180.1:0-7850 GCF_028807275.1 Mameliella sp. AT18 | reverse complement strand
GTCACCCAGCAGAACGCGGCGATGGTGGAACAGACGACCGCCGCCGCCTCGATCATGCGCCAGAACGCCACCGAAGTGGCCGCCGCGCTGGCGGGGTTGAAAATCGGCGGAACGGCTGCTCAGCGCACCCCCAGACCGACCGCGCAGAGCCAGGCCGCCTGACCGACGCGCGCGCTCACCGCAGGCAGGGAAAGGCGGCCCGGATCGCACTTTCCCGCGCCGCCTCCAGGTAAACAGGCCGATGCGTGGCCAGGATATGCCGCGCCTCGGCCTTTGCCCTTGTCCGCGCCTCTTCGGCCCCGGCCAGTTCCCAGCTGCGTGGATCGCTGCGGTCCGCGAGGCGCGGATAGAGATAGTCCCGTTCCATCGCCTCGCGGGTCTGGTCGGCCCCCAGGAAATGCCCCTGGCCAAGGACCGCGGCCCGGATCGCCTCGACACCCAGCGTGTCCTCGCTGACCTCGATCCCGCGCAGCACCCGTTGGACTGCCCCCAGCATCTCGTTGTCCAGGACAAAACCCTCGTAACTGGCGCCCAGCAAGGCGGCGGTCATGCCCGCGCTCTCGTAGACCAGGTTGCCGCCCGCAAGCCCCGCCGCCAGCGCCGTCATCGCCTTTTCCATCCCGTACTGCGCATCCACCGTCTTCGCATCCGTCATCGAACAGGCCACCCCAGACGGCAGATCCAGCCAGTTCGATAACTGCGCCGATGCCGCGTTCAGCAAAGCGACCTCTCCGCCACCGCCCGAAAAGGCCCCCGTGCGAAGATCCACGACGAAGGGCCAGTTCGAAAAGACCATCGGATGCCCCGGTCGGATGGCATGGACCATGACCAGGCTGGCCAGCGTTTCGGCCAATGACTGCGCCAGGAACCCCGCCAAAGTCGCCGGCGCCGTCGCCCCGGCCTGTGCCGCGGTGATGCAGGACAACGGCATGTTGGCAGCGATGCAGGCATAGACCACCTCGACAGCATCGGCCCCATACCGCATGGGCGAGATCACCGGGCTGACATGCGCCTTTAGGAAAGGGCGGGCGGAAAACGCGCCCTCGCCTCCCAGCGCCATGTCCATCATTGCCACGACGGGTGCCACGTTTTCGGCCAGGGTAAAGGCGCTGGCCACCGGCTTTGTCGTCCCGGCCAGCAGCGCGAAGGCGGTGTTCAGGTCCAGGTCGCGGGCGTCGGACACATCGGTGGCGATGCAGCACCGGGTGAACCAGCTGATGTTCTCAAGCGCGTCCTGCAGGCGGGTGAAGTCCCGCAGGTCCTGCAGGGTGGCCGCCCTGTAAAACCCGCTGTCCAAGTCCACGACCTGCACCGCCGCCCCGCCGGTGCCAAAATACACCCGGTCACCGCCCACCTCGATGTCGCGGGCGGGATCGCGGCCGTGAAGGACAAAGCGTTTTGCCGCCCGGTCCACCGCCGCATCGACCAGCGCAGCCGGAAACAGGACCCGCGGGCCTTGCGCCTCGGCCCCGGCGGTCAACAGATCGGCCCGTAGCCGGTCGGGGACCTCGCCCATGCCCAGTTCTGCCAGCAGGCGCTTGGCGGCAGCATAGATCGCCACGATGTCGGCATCGCTCAACGGTGCGTATTGCCCGCCGACCTGGCCTGGCGGCGCCGGACTGGCCAGCCCCTTGGCCCGGGCTGCATGACGCGCGAGACGACCGCCAGGCCGCCTCCCCTCCCGCACCTGGCGCAGGCCGCGCTGATCCTTTTCGATATCCATGCGGATCACTACGGGCTGCACCGCCGCACATGACAAGCCGCCGCATGCACCTGAAGACTTTCAAAAACTCCTTTTTCGAGGCGCTTAAGTCACGAAAGCCGCCTTGCCCAAGTGTCGGAGTTCGCCCCCGATTGGCAACAGCACCAGGAGGCCCGCACATGAAGACCACCACTCGCGCCGTCGTCATCGGCGGCGGCATCGCCGGATGTTCGACGCTTTACCACCTGACGCAGGAGGGGTGGACCGATGTCATGCTGCTGGAACGGGACGAGCTGACCTCTGGTACGACCTGGCATTCCGCGGCGCAGGTGACGAATTTCGGCATGACTCAGACGATGGTCGGCCTGAAAAGTCATTCCATTGCGCTCTACAAGGAATTGTCCGAGGACCCGGAGTACCCGATCACCTACCACCATGCCGACGGTGGAATTCGGTTGGCCAACACCGGGGCGCAGATGGACGGCTATCGCCATTTCGCCAGCATGGCACGGGGCATGGGGGTGCATTTCGAGATCATCGACGCCCAGGAGTGCGCCCGCCGCCACCCGTTGATTTCCACCGACAACCTTGTCGGCGGGCTTTGGGATCCGCTGGACGGCGACATCGACCCGGCGCAATTGTGCCAGGCCCTGGCACGGCGGGCCCGAAAAGCCGGGGCAGAGGTGCATCGCAACACGCCTGTCACCGCCCTGCGCCAGTTGCCGGACGACAGCTGGATCGTCACCACGCCCCGGGGCGAGATCCACACCGAGGTCGTCGTCAACGCCTGCGGCTACCGCGTGAACGAGGTCGGGGCGATGATGGGCGTACACCACCCGGTCATGTCGATGGAACACCAGTACTTCGTGACCGAGGAAATCCCTGCGATCCGGGACGCGGGTCACCGGATGCCACTGCTTCGCTGCCCGATCTCGGACTACTATTGCCGACAGGACAAGACCGGGCTGCTGATCGGTTTCTACGAACAGGACTGTCGCACCTGGGGCATGGACGGGATCGACCCGAACTTTACCAACGCGCTCTGCCCCGACGATCTGGACCGTATCATGGACGTGCTGGAGGGCGCCTTTGCCCGGATGCCTGCCTTGCGCGACGCGGGCATCCATACCATCGTGAACGGCCCGATCACCTATACCATCGACGGCGCGCCGCTGGTCGGGCCGATCCCGGGCCAGCGCAACGCCTATTGCATCATCGGGTTGCGCGCGGGCCTGGGAGAAGGCGGCGGGCACGGCTGGCTTCTGGCCCAGCAGATCGTGCATGGAGAGGCAATCTATGACACCTGGGCGCTGGACCCGCGCCGCTATGGCCCGCACACCAATGTCGAGCTGACCGCCCGCATGGCCGTGCAGGAATACCAGAACGAGTTCCGCTTTCACTTTCCAAACGAACACCGCCCGGCGGGCCGCATGGCCCGCACCACCCCCCTGACCCCGATCCTTAGGGCCGAGGGTGCACATTTTGCCCCGGTCAACGGATGGGAACGGGCAGAGGTCTTTGCCCCGGACCTGCAGATCACGCCCAGCTTCCGGTTTGACGAAACCCACGCGACGGTTGCCGAAGAGGTCCAGGCCGTCCACACCCGCGTGGGACTGGCAGAGATCAACGGATTCAACCGTATCGAGATCACGGGCCGCGACAGGCATGCGTTTCTCGACCGGCTCTGTTGTGGTCGCGTCCCCCGGCAGGCGGGCTGCGTCGGGCTGGGTTACCTGCTCAACGATCATGGCTGCATCAAGGCAGAGGCGACCTTCGCCAAACTGCCCGCCTCCGACCGGGGCACGGACCGTGTCTGGTACGGCTCTGCCGCAGCTTCGGAACGGCACGATCATGACTGGCTGGCCGGGCACATGCGTCCGGGCGAGGACGTGCAATTGCACAGCCTGACGCAGGACATGACCATCCTCGTGCTCGCCGGCCCCGGCGCCCGCGCGATCCTGTCCAAGGTCGCGCGCGGCGACTGGTCCGCCAGCGGCTTTCCCTGGCTGTCCGCGCGCGAATGTTTCATCGGCTACGCCCCGGCCACCGTTCTGTCGGTCAGTTTCTCTGGCGAACTGGCCTATGAGATCCACGTACCCAACGCCTCGCTTATGGCCGCCTATTCCGCCCTGCAAGAGGCCGGCACCGCGCAAGGGATGCGCCTGTTCGGCAGTCACGCGATCGAGTCCATGCGGCTGGAGAAGAGCTTTCTGCACTGGAAATCGGACCTGCTGACAGAGTACGACCCCTACGAGACCGGGTTGGGACGCTTCGTCTCGACCACCAAGGCATTTGTCGGGAAAGAGGCGCTGATGCGACGCCGGGCGAAGGGTCCGGGAAGGTGCCTTGTCACCCTGCGGCACGGGGCGACAGACCGTGTGGCCCAGCCCGGCGCCTCGATGATGCGGGACGGCAAGGTTGTCGGCACCGTCACTTCCGGCGCCTACGGGCACCGCACGGGGATGAACCTGGCGCTGGGTTTCGTCGTGCCTGACCTTGCCGCGCCAGGCAGCCGTGTGGAGCTGGACCTGCTGGGGGACCTGATCCCGGCAGACGTCATCCCGTCCAGCCCCTTTGATCCGGGCATGACGCGCCCCCGTACATGACCCCGTGCCTTGACCTTCCCCCAAGGGGAAGCCCTATCTGGTCAGGCGACCCTGTGCTGGGCCAGAAGAAAGGAAGACAAGAACCATGCCGATCACCCCCCTCCACCGTCGCGGCCTGCTGATGGGCGCCCTTGCGGTCACCACCCTGCCCGGCATGCTGCGGGCTGCCGCACCGGAGATCCACGTGCTCAAGGACCGCAATTGCGGCTGCTGCAGTTCCTGGGTCAAGATCCTGCGCCAAGAAGGATTTGCGGTCACCACCGAGGACACCCACAACGCGGCGCTGATCCGCTACAAGATGGACAACGGCATCCCGCCCAAGATGGCCTCGTGCCACACCGCCCGGATCGAGGGCTACCTGATCGAGGGTCACGTCCCCGCCGCGGACATCCGCCGCCTGCTGGAGGAACGCCCGGAGGCGCGCGGCCTTGCCGTGCCGGGCATGCCCTACGGCTCTCCCGGCATGGGGCCGGAGGATGAGCGCGAGGCCTACGACGTCCACCTGATCCTGCGCGATGGGACGACGCGCGTGTTCACCCACTACGACGCCGCCTGACGGCCCTGGCAAACGCGCCCCGGGCCTGCCCCGGGGCCTGTCCCCTTGCCCGCGAGGCGCTTTCGTCGCACAACTTGCGGGCAGTCCTGCCCCTTCACGCAGGCGCAGACAGGAGGAGACCCCATGCCGAAATTCGCCCTTGGCAAGACCGATCTCGAAGTTACCGAGCTTTGCTTTGGTGGCTCCGCCCTGGGCGACATGCCCGACACATATGGCTATTCGGTGGACGAAGACCGCGCGCGTGCCACGGTCGAGGCGATCTTTGACGGGCCGGTGAATTTTCTCGACACCTCGCGCAACTACGGGTTCGGCCGGTCCGAGGAACGGATCGGTGCCGTGATCAAGGACCGTGGCGGCCTACCCGAAGGTTTTGTCCTGTCGACCAAGCTGGACCGCGAGATGGAGACCGGGCGCTTCGATGCCGCCCGCGTGCGCCAGTCGCTGGAGGAAAGCCTGGCGGCACTGAACCTCGACAGCATCCCGCTCCTGCACCTGCATGACCCGGAACATGCCCGCGACCTGGGCGAGATCACAGGCGATGGCGGCGCGCTGGACGAGTTGTTCAAGCTCAAGGAAGAGGGGCTGGCACAGGCCGTCGGACTGGCGGCGGGCAGGCTGGATGTGATGGAGCCGATCCTGCGCGCCTATCCATTCGACGCGCTGATCTCTCACAACCGGTTCACCCTGCTGAACCGCTCGGCGGATGCGATGTTCGACTATGCCTATGACAACGACATTGCCGTTCTGAACGCCGCGCCTTTTGCCAGCGGCGTGCTGGCCAAGGGCAGCGCCGCCATGCCGCGCATCACCTACCAGGAGGCCGACGATGCCGCCCTGGCCCCGGTGCGCGCCATCGAGGAGGTCTGCGCCCGCCACGGCGTGCCGACCGGCCCGGCCGCACTGCAGTTCTCGCTGCGCGATCCGCGCATCACCTCGACCGTGGTCGGCGTGTCGAAACCCGAACGCGTGCAACAGACGCTTGACTGGGCAGCAATGAAACTGCCGGAGACGCTCTGGGACGAGCTGTCGAAACTGCCCTTCTCGGACGAAGACCCCGAGGCCAACCGCGATTACAAACCGGGCTGAGGGCAACACGGGCGCAGGGCGGGGCTTGCCCCGCCGTCCCGGGTCATGCTTCCCGGGCCCAGTCTTCCCAGTCGTTGCCGTGCCAGATCACCTCGCCGTCCCAGGCAAAGGGGATCTGGTGCACCACCACGTCCTCTCCCCGCATCAGCACAACGCGGTAGGACGGTTCCAGCGGCCCCATGCCCGAAAGCTTCGAGGGCGACAGGTTCGGGATCACCTGGTGCACCGTCGACGCCACGCCGGAAAAGGGGATGCCTGCCAGCGTGCCCGACAGCGGTTCGTGCACATGACCAAAGAAAATGTGCACGATCTTGTCGCGATGCGCCTTCAAGAGCGGCCTCAGCCCCGCCTGGTCACGGTCGTTCAGGGACAGCATGTCCGAGGACGGATCGCCCAGGTGCAACGGGTTGTGGTGAAAGAACAGGAACGCGCGGGCACAGCCCTCCAGCTGCGCCCGCAGCCAGTCCAGGCGCACCTCGCAGAAATGGCCCGCGTGGCTTTGCGGCTGGACCGTGTCGCAATAGATGAACCGCCCCTCGGGCAGGTCCTCGGCATGGTTGATGAAACCGGCCGCGTCGCGTGGATGTTCTGGGAATTGCTCCAGGAAGGCAGTCCTGTCGTCATGGTTGCCCACCATCAGGCGCACCGGGATCGGCAGCACGCGCAGTGCCTGTTTCAGCGCCGCATAGGCCTCGGGGTCTGCCCAATGGGCAAGGTCGCCGGTGATGACCAGCCGTACCGCGTCCGAATGATGCTCGGCGATATGGCCAAACGCGCGGGCCAGGCGTTCGTGCGGGTCGATCCCCTCGATCAACATGCCCGGCACGCCCAGGTGAATATCCGACATGTGGATGAATTTCATGACACAGCCCCCGTCCGAATCGCCACGACCCTATGACAGCCGGATCACAGGATCACGACATCCGGACCAGGGCTTGCGGTTCAGGTGCGCAGGGGCCAAAGACACCGGCAAATTGACAAGCGGCGCAGGGGCGGCAACTCTGCCACCAGTCAAAAAACCGACAGGGGTAATTCCGATGAAACTCATGACTTTCACCGCGCTCGCCTGCGGCCTCGCGGGCGCCGCGCTGGCCCAGGACACTTGTGCCACCGGCAAGACCCTGACCGACGGCGTGCTGACCATCGCCACCGGCAATCCCGCCTATTACCCCTGGGTCCTGGATGACGCCCCCGAAAGCGGCAAGGGATTCGAGGCCGCAGTGGCCTATGCCCTGGCCGGGGAAATGGGATTCGCCGCCGACCAGGTCACCTGGGTGCGCACATCCTTCGACCAGTCGATCCAGCCCGGCGCCAAGAATTTCGACATCAACATGCAGCAGTTCTCGATCACCGAAGAGCGTGAGAAGGTCGTCGATTTCTCCGACCCCTACTACAGTTCCGCGATGGCGGTCCTGACCACGCAATCCGTGGTCGATGGCGGCGCGCAGCCGACCGTGGCCAGCCTGAAAACCCTGCTCTGGGGGGCTGATGCCAACACCACCGCCGTGCCGATGCTGATGGACCTGATCGGCCCGGACAAGCAGCCGATGCTCTACGGCGACAACGTCGACGTGACCGCGGCCATGCAGGCGGGCCAGATCGACGCCGCGCTTTTTGACCTGCCGACGGCGCTGTACCTCTCGGCCGTGGTGGTCGAAAACGGCACCATCCTGGGCCAGTTCCCGCCCGAGCGCAGCGACAATCCCGACCAGTTCGGCCTGCTGATGGAAGAAGGCAGCCCGCTCAAGACCTGCGTGAACGAGGCCCTGGCCGCGCTGAAGGACAGCGGCAAGCTGGCCGCGATCGAGGCCGAGTGGCTGCAGGACGCCACCGGCGTTCCGGTCATCGAGTAGTCCCGGAACGCGCCCCCGCTTCTTTGGTTTTCCAAGTACCTCGGGGG
>NZ_JARAMO010000179.1:0-17225 GCF_028807275.1 Mameliella sp. AT18 | reverse complement strand
ATCGCGCTGACGCCGGTGAAATTCGGCATTTCCTTCACGCTCACGCATCTTAACCAGGCGGGCGCGCTGGTGCATGTCTACCAGGACGGTTCCATCGCCATGAACCACGGCGGCACCGAGATGGGACAGGGGCTGTTCCAGAAGGTGGCGCAGGTGGCGGCTTCGGCCTTTGGCCTGCCGCAAGAGGTCGTCCGCATCACCGCCACCGATACCGCCAAGGTGCCAAATACCTCGGCCACAGCCGCCTCTTCGGGGTCGGACCTGAACGGCGCGGCGGTCAAGGTTGCCTGCGAGACGATCCGTGCCCGCATGGCCGGGCACCTGGCGCAATTGCACCAGTGCCGCCCGGACGAGGTCCAGTTTCGTGACGGACGGGTACAGGCCGGAGCCCAGGAGATGAGCTTTGCCGAGGCGGCGGCCTTTTGTTACGCGGGCCGGGTCAGTCTTTCGGCCACCGGTTTCTACAAGACGCCGAAACTGTCCTGGGACCGGATGAAGGGCGAAGGGCGACCGTTCTTCTACTTTGCCCATGGCGCCGCCTGCACCGAGGTCGTGATCGACACGCTGACCGGCGAATACCGGATGCTGCGCACCGACATCCTGCATGACGCGGGCGCCTCTTTGAACCCCGCCATCGACATCGGCCAGGTCGAGGGTGGCTTTGTCCAGGGCGCGGGCTGGCTGACAACCGAAGAGCTGGTCTGGGACGACCACGGGCGGCTGCGCACCCATGCGCCCTCGACCTACAAGATCCCGGCCTGTTCGGACGCGCCGGAGGTCTTCAACGTGGCGCTCTGGGAGGGTGAGAACCGCGAGGAGACGGTCTATCGCTCCAAGGCGGTGGGCGAGCCGCCTTTCATGCTGGGGATTTCGGCACTGATGGCGCTTTCGGATGCCGTGGCGGCCTGCGGGCCGGGCTATCCGGCTCTGGACGCGCCAGCCACGCCGGAACGGGTGCTGGCCGCTATTGCACGGGTGCAGGGATGAGTTTCGACTTCGCCCTTCTCTGCCGCGCGGTCGAACGGCACGGGCGTGTCGCCCGGGTCGTGGTGGCCGAGGTTGCGGGCTCGGCCCCGCGCGAGGTCGGGGCCGCCATGCTGGTCTGGGACGGTGGCCAATTCGGTACCATCGGCGGCGGCGCGCTTGAACTCATGGCTGCACAGTCCGCGCTGAGCCATGAAGGGCTGACGCGTCATCCCCTGGGGCCGGAGCTGGGCCAGTGCTGCGGCGGGGCGGTGACGCTGCTGACCGAGCATTACGATGCGCTGGCGGTGGCCGGTCTCGAAGGGCGCGAGGTGATCGCGCGCGGGGCCGGAGAGATGCCGCTGGCGGTGCGCCGGATGATCGACCGGGCCCGGGCAAAGGGCGAAGCGCCCGAACCGCAGCTCCTGCAAGGCTGGATGGTGGAATCGGTCCGCCGCCCGGCCCTGCCGGTCTGGATCTGGGGCGCGGGCCATGTCGGCCGGGCACTGGCCTCGGTTCTGGCGCCCTTGCCGGACGTGGCGCTGACATGGGTCGATACCGGGCCAGAGCGGTTTCCCGATGAGATCCCCGATGACGTCACCGCCCTGCCCGTCCCCGCGCCTGAGCGCGCCATGCCACGCGCCCCCGGGAACGCCGCCCACCTGATCCTGACCTACAGCCACGAGATCGACCTGGCGCTGTGTCACGCAGCCCTGTCACACGGATTCGCCTTTTGCGGGTTGATCGGGTCGGACACGAAATGGGCACGGTTCCGCAAGCGATTGCAGGCGCTTGGCCATGCGCCCGCCCAAATCGACGCCATCTGCTGTCCGATCGGGCACAAAGCGCTTGGCAAACATCCTCAGGCCATTGCCATCGGCACGGTGGCGCAGCTACTCAACTGGCAGCAAGAGAAGGACCACGCGTGGCCGACACACTCCTCAGCCTCCAGGGCCTGACCAAGATCTACCCGGGCGTGATTGCCAACGATGACGTCACCTTTGACATCGGGCGGGGCGAGATCCACGCGCTGTTGGGCGAGAACGGCGCCGGAAAATCGACGCTGGTCAAGATGATCTATGGGCTGAATGCACCGGACAAGGGGCAGATGCTGCTGGACGGGGCACCGTACAAGCCGTCGAAACCCTCGGAGGCGCGGCAGGCCGGGATCGCGATGGTGTTCCAGCATTTCTCGCTCTTCGACGCACTGGACGTGGCGGAAAACGTGGCGCTGGGGATGGAAACCCCGCCCCCCATGTCCGACCTTGCCCGCCAGATCCGTGAGGTCTCGGAGACCTACGGGCTGCCGCTGGACCCCACGCGTACCGTCGGCACGCTGTCGGCGGGCGAACGGCAACGGGTGGAGATCATCCGCTGCCTTCTGCAGAACCCGCGCCTGCTGATCATGGACGAACCGACCAGCGTCCTGACCCCGCAGGAGGTCGAGATCCTGTTCGAAACCCTGCGCAAGCTGAAGGCCGAAGGCACCTCGATCCTCTATATCTCGCACAAGCTGGAGGAAATCCGCGCGCTTTGCGACACCGCCACGATCCTGCGACTGGGCAAGAAGGTGGCCACCTGCACCCCCGCGGAGACTTCGGCCCGGCAACTGGCCGAGATGATGGTGGGCGCCAGTTTCGCGACCCCAGAGGCCAAGGGCGGCAAGACCGGCGAGGTGCTGCTGGCGGTGAACGAGTTGAGCCTGCCCGCGCCCGGCGCCTTTGGCACCCCCTTGCGCGAGGTCCGCTTCGAGGTGCGCGCGGGCGAGGTTCTGGGCATCGGCGGGGTCGCGGGCAACGGCCAGGACGAACTGCTGGCGGCGCTCTCGGGCGAACGCATGGCGCCCGCCGGGTCCATCGTTCTGGAAGGCCGGGACATCAGCCGCGCCGGACCCGTCGCGCGGCGCGGTCTGGGCCTGCTTTCGGGCCCCGAGGAACGGCTGGGCCATGCCGCCGCACCCGACATGAGCCTGATCGAGAACGGCGTGCTGACGGCTGCGCGTCGCGAGGGGATGCTGAAAAACGGCTTCATCTCCTGGGGCAAGGCAAGGGCCTTTGCCGAGGAGGTCATCGGCCATTTCGACGTGCGCACGCCGGGGCCCGGCACGGCGGCACGGGCGCTGTCGGGGGGCAACCTGCAGAAATTCGTCGTCGGCCGCGAGATCCTGCAAGGACCGCGCGTGTTGGTGCTGAACCAGCCCACATGGGGCGTGGACGCGGCGGCGGCGGCCTTTATCCGCCAGTCGATCCTGGACCTGGCCGCCAAGGGCGGTGCCGTGGTGGTCATCAGCCAGGACCTCGACGAGCTGATGGAGGTCTCGGACCGGTTTGGCGCCCTGAACGAGGGGCGGCTGTCGCCCACACGTCCGGTCGCCAGCCTGGATATTGAGCAGATTGGCCTGATGATGGGCGGCGCGCATGACATGGAGGTAGCCCATGTGGACGAATGAGGCCGCTGGCCAAGGGGGGACACGCCCATGATCCGGCTTGAGAAACGCCCCCAGCCTTCGCAACTCTGGACCTACCTGACCCCGGTTCTGGCCGTGCTGCTGACCATGCTCGTCGGCGGCGTGCTTTTTGCCTTCCTCGGCGCCAACCCGGTCGAGGCGATCCGCACGATCTTCTGGGATCCGCTGTTCAACGCGCAATTCGCCGGGTTCACGCGACCGCAGCTGCTGGTCAAGGCGGGGCCGCTGATCCTGATCGCCATCGGGCTTTCCATCGGCTTTCGCGCCGGGATCTGGAACATCGGCGCCGAAGGGCAGTACATCATGGGCGCCATCTGTGGCGCCGCCGCCGGTCTTGCCTTCTACCCCTCCGAAAGTTTCCTGATCTTCCCGATCATGATCGTCGCCGGCGCGCTTGGCGGCTGGGCCTGGGCGATGATCCCGGCCATCCTGAAGACGAAATTCGGCACCAACGAGATCCTCGTCTCGCTGATGCTGGTCTATGTGGCGGAAACCATCCTCGGCTCTGTCTCCACCGGCCTTTTGCGCAATCCCGAAGGGCGTGGCTTCCCCGGGTCACGCAATTTCAAACAATGGGACGCGGCGCATAACAGCGACCTGATCGCCAACACCGGGATGCACTGGGGCGTGGTCTTTGCCTTCATCGCGGTGATCGGCGCCTATGTCCTGCTGACCCGGCACATGCTGGGCTTCAACATCCGGCTGACCGGCGAAGCGCCGCGCGCGGCCCGCTTTTCCGGCGTGAACCCGGCGCGCATCATCCTGATCTGCCTTGGCCTCTCGGGCGCGCTGGCCGGCATGGCAGGGTTGTTTGAGGTCACCGGCCCCGCGGGCCAGGTCTCGATCGACTTTGGGTCCGGCTACGGGTTCACGGCGATCATCGTGGCCTTCCTGGGGCGGCTCAATCCCATCGGCATCCTGCTGGCCGGTCTGCTCATGGCACTGACCTATATCGGTGGCGAGCTGGCGCAGCTGATGCTGGGCCTGCCCGGCGCCTCGATCCAGCTGTTCCAGGGGATGTTGCTGTTCTTCCTGCTCGCAATGGATGTCTTCACCAATTTCCGCCTGCGCATCGGCAAGAGGGAGGTGGCATGATGGACCTGAGCAGCATCAATCCCATCCTTCTCGTCGCCTCCATCATGGTCTCGGCCACACCGATCCTGCTGGCCGCCATCGGCGAGATGGTTGTCGAGAAATCCGGCGTGCTGAACCTGGGCGTCGAGGGGATGATGATCACCGGCGCCGTGGTGGGCTTTGCCGTGGCGGTCAATTCCACCTCTCCCGCGCTGGGGTTCGTCGCCGCGGCTCTGGCCTCGGCGCTGCTTGCGCTCTCGTTTGGCCTGCTGACGCAGTTCCTGCTTTCGAACCAGGTTGCCACCGGGCTGGGCCTGACGCTGGTGGGCCTTGGCCTTTCCAGCCTGATCGGGAAACCCTACGAGGGCATGAAAAGCCCGACCCTGCCCAAGCTGGACATCCCTCTGCTGTCGGACCTGCCGGTGGTGGGGCGGATGCTCTTCAGCCATGACCTGATGGTCTATTTCAGCCTCGCGCTGGTTGTCGCGGTCTGGGCCTTCCTGAAACACACCCGCGCCGGGCTGATCCTGCGTGCGGTCGGCGAAAGCCACGACAGCGCCCATGCGCTTGGCTACAAGGTCGTCATTATCCGCCTCATGGCGATCCTCTTCGGCGGCGCCTGTGCGGGCCTTGGCGGCGCATACCTCAGCCTGGTGCGCGTCCCGCAGTGGACCGAGGGCATGACCGCCGGCGCCGGATGGATCGCCCTGGCCATCGTCGTCTTCGCCTCGTGGCGACCAGGCCGCGTGGCCATCGGGGCCTATCTGTTCGGCGGGGTCACGGTGCTGCAACTGAACCTGCAGGCGGCGGGCGCCGCCGTGCCGGTCGCGCTCTTGTCGGCCTCGCCCTATCTTGTCACGATCCTCGTGCTCGTGATCATCTCGGCCCGCGGCGCGCATGCCGCGCCCGCCTCGCTGGGCCGGCCTTTCCACGCCTCGAGCTGAGGCACAGAACCAACCAACAGGGGACCACAATGCACAGAAGAACCCTTCTCTCCACCGCAGCCCTCGCGCTGACGCTTGGCTTCGGCTCTGCCGCCGCGGCCCAGGACGTCACCGCGGGCTTCATCTACGTCGGCCCGGTGGGCGATGGCGGCTGGACCTACGAACACAACAAGGGGCGCCTCGCGGTCGAGGAGCACTTTGGCGACAAGGTGAAGACCATCTACCAGGAAAGCGTGCCCGAAGGCGCCGATGCCGAACGCGCCATCACGCAGATGGCCCTGTCGGGTGCAGACATCATCTTTACCACCTCTTTCGGCTACATGGACCCGACCATCGCCGTGGCGGAGAAATTCCCGAACGTGAAGTTCGAACACGCCACCGGATACAAGCGCGCAGACAACGTCAGCGTCTACTCGGCCCGTTTCTACGAAGGCCGCGCCATCCAGGGCCATATCGCCGGGTCGATGACCAAGACCAACAAGATCGGCTACATCGCCTCCTACCCGATCCCCGAGGTCATCCGCGGCATCAACGCGGCCTATATCCACGCCAAGAAGGTGAACCCGGACGTCGAATTCTCGATCATCTGGGCCTACACCTGGTTCGATCCGGCGAAAGAGGCGGATGCCGCCCGCGCCCTGATCGAGAACGGCGCCGACGTGATCCTGCAACATACCGACTCGACCGCGCCGCAGGCGGCGGCGGCAGAGGCCGGCAATGTCATCACCTTCGGCCAGGCCTCGGACATGATCGAATACGCGCCCACCCCGCGCGTCTCCTCGATCATCGACAACTGGGCGCCTTACTACATCGACCGCGTGCAGGCGGTCATGGACGGCAGCTGGACCAGCGAAGACACCTGGGACGGTATCGGCCCGGGCATGGTCGGCATCGGCGAGATCACCGACGCGGTCCCCGCAGAGGTCAAAGCCGAGGCGCTGGACCTCAAGGCCGCCATCGCGGCGGGCGACTACCACCCGTTCACCGGACCGATCAACAAGGCCGACGGCTCTGTCTGGCTGGCAGAGGGCGAAGTGGCCGATGACGGCACCCTGCTGGGGATGGATTTCTACGTCGAAGGCATCAACGCCGACATCCCGCAGTAAACCGATGACGGAACGAAGGCCCCCTTTGGGGCCTTCGTTTCATCCGGAATGCGCCGGCCGAGGGGTCAGCAGCCCCCCACGTCGGCCAGCGCGACATAGCCCCAGGACTTGAGCTGGGTCATAACGCCTTCCAGGGCCTGCCGCTGGCGGTCGCCTGCAACGCAACCAGAGGCGGTCACCACAACGCCCGCACGTTCCAGTGTCACGTCGCCCCCGGCCTTTTCCAGAAAGCCCTGCATCGGCGCGATGTCGCGGTAGACCACCACTGCCATATGCGTCAGGTCCAGGCTGTCGCGGTCACGGATCACCGTCAGTGTGGTCTCTCCAACCTCCTTGCCCAGAAGATAGACCAGGGTCCCGCTGAGAGAGCTGATATCCGCGATCTCGGGGTCGCCGATCGACAATTCGGCATAGGCATCGTCAAAGGCAAGCGTCACCGCCTGCTTGGCCTTCACCTCGATCGTATCGGCGGCGCCGATGATTTCGAACCCGGCGTCCTGAGCCGAAATTGGCGCCGCACCGCAAAACGCGAAACTGGCGGCAAGCGCCATGATGGAAAATTTCCTGAACACGATTTGTCCTCCAATATATCGGCAGCGGCCAAGTGCCGCTCCGGCATAATGAGGACAGACTGCGCGGTGCCCTGATTCCTGTCAAAGCCTGAAAACCCGACCGCAGGCCGGCCTAACGCAGGCGCCGCCGCTCGGCCGGAAGCGCGCCCAGCACGTTGCAGCCCAACGTCACCCGCAGCGCCCCGATCAATTCGTCAACCGTTTCGGCACGGACATAGCGCCCGCCAGTTCGGTCGGCCAGGCAGCGGGCCACGGTGGTGGCCATCTGATCGTTCGGATTGGACCAGTCGAAATGATCGCCGCGCACCTTGAAGCCGATCACATGCACCGTCAGTTCAGGCGCCATCGCGGCGATCTCGGCGGCAAGACTGCAGGGCGCCCCGCCGCAGGTCTCCTTGCCATCCGTCACCAGAACCACGGTCCCGGGGCGATTGAGGTAGTCCAGCGTCTCTGCCGCGCGCCGGACGCTTTCGGTCAGCGAGGTGCCCCCAGCGGGTCGCAGCGCATCGACATCCGCCAGGATCCGCGGCCCGGCCTGCCATTGCGGCGGAAAGCGCAGGTCGGTGTTGGCGCAGGTCCGGTCTCCGGCCGGGCCGTAGATCACCAGGCCCAGCCGTCGCGCCGCCGCGACAGAGGGGATCACCCGGCGCATCGCCATGCGGGCCTCCGAGATGCGGGGCACGCCGATCGCATTGTAGCCGATCTCTGCCATGCTGCCGGACCCGTCGAAAACGATCATGGCATCCTCGGTGCAGCTTTCCCCGGCACCCGTCGCCAGTGGCGCGGAGGTGGCGGCGGCCAGACAGGCCGCGCCGGCCAGTCGGGGCAGCAGGCGCATGGGCGGCTCCTTTTCCTGACAGCATGGCAGGCCCCCGCGAGTCTGTCGAGCCAGCGTAGGTTGCGACCTGTGTCCCAGGTCACATGCGAAGCGGTGGGCACGTCATGATCTGCCAAAGCTGCTTTGACTTTGGCTCGCCGCGTGGCAGGTTGATGCCATGACACTGACCACACTTTCGGGTGACACACCCGCCCGCTTTGCCTTTGGCTGCATGCAGTTCGGGGGCCGCGCCTCCGAGGCTGACAGCCGCGCCATGTTCGACGCCTGCCGCGCCGCGGGTATCGCCCATTTCGACACCGCCCATGTCTATACCGATGGCGCCTCAGAGCGCCTTCTGGGCCAGTTCGCCGCCGCCGCGCGCGAGGATCTGTTCATCGCGACCAAGGCGAATTTCCCCGGCGGCGCCAGCCGTGACAACATCCGGACCTCTCTGGACGAAAGCCGCAAGCGCCTGAACATGGAGGTGATCGACCTCTACTACCTGCATCGCTGGGACGGCGATACGCCGCTGGAAGAGAGTTTCGAGACGCTCGCCGAATTGCAGCAGGCCGGGACAATTCGGTACATCGGCGTGTCCAACTATGCCGCCTGGCAGGTGATGAAGGCGCAGGGAGTAGCCACCCGTTTCGGCACCCGGATCGACGTGCTGCAACCCATGTACAACCTGGTGAAACGCCAGGCCGAGGTGGAAATCCTGCCCATGTGCGCCTCGGAAGACATCCTGCCGGTGCCCTATTCGCCGCTGGGCGGTGGCTTGCTGACCGGCAAGTATGCACGCGGCGGCGAAGGTCGCCTGACAGAGGACGACCGATACGCCAACCGCTATGCCCGCCCCGAGATGCACCAGGCGGCCGAGGCGCTGGCCGAGATCGCCAGCGAACTGGGAACCGAAGCTGCCACGCTTGCCGTGGCCTGGGTGGCCGCCCATCCGTCCGGCCCGGCGCCGATCCTCTCCGCCCGCAACGCGGCGCAGTTGCAGCCTTCGCTGGCGGGCATGACCTGCCAGATGGATGCAGAGCTTTATGCCCGTCTGTCCGCCCTCAGCCCGACGCCGCCCCCGGCGACGGACCGGCTGGAGGAAGCCTCCTAGCGCGCGCCCCAGGTATCACTGAGACGATAGCCGCGCGGCCAGGGATCATCCGGGTCCAGCATGTGCTGATGAATGCCGGTGATCCAGCCGCGCCCGCTGATTTCCGGCAAAACGGCGGGCAGATCGCCCACCCTGGTCGTCCCGACAATGCGTCCCGAGAAAGCCGAGCCAATCAGCGAGGTCGCGGTCAATGTCTCTCCTTCGGCCATCTCTGCGCGCGCGTGCAGGACCGCCATGCGGGCGGAGAGCGCCGTTCCCGTGGGCGACCGATCCACCTTGCCCGGCTGGATCGCCACCGCCGACCTCGTCCGCAGCCCATCCAGCCCGCGGTCCAGCGGCCCGGCAAAGAGACAGAACGACATATGCCGCCAGTCAGGGTTGGTTGGATGGTGAAAGCCCAGCTGCGTGGTGGCCGCCCGGGCGATCCGCGCTCCGGTTCGGGCGATCTCATGCGCTTCGTCTGGCACCAGGTCCAAGCCCAGCGCACGCGCATCGACGATGACGAAACTGTCGCCGCCGAATGCCGTGTCCACGGTCAGCCTGCCCAGCCCTTCGACCTCCAGCGGCACGCCCAGTTTCTGTGCGAAACTGGGAAGGTTGCGGACAAAGATACGCTGTGCCTTACCGTCCCGGCATTCGGCGCGCACCCGAACCAGCCCGCCCGGTGCCTCCAGCGTGAATTCCGTCACCGGCTCCTCTATCGGCAGGATGCCCCCATCCAGCAGAACCGTCGCAACGCAGATCGAGTTTGATCCTGACATGGGCGGCGTATCCTCCGGCTCCATGATGATAAAGGCCGCATCCGCTTCCGGGTGTTTCGGCGGGACCAGCAGGTTGACGTGCCGGAACACGCCGCCGCGCGGTTCGTTCAGCACAAAATCCCGCAAGGCACCGTCCCGCGCGATCCAGCGGCTCTGTTCCCAGAGCGTCTCTCCCGGCGGCGGCGCGACACCGCCAACGATCACGTCGCCCACCTCGCCCTCGGCATGGGCCGAGATCACGTGGATCGTCTTGCTGCTGCGCATGGCCTGCCACCTGCTTTCGCGTTCAACGCCAGTCCACGACTTCGGACAGGTCCGCGCGGTCGGTGCGGTAGGAATTGGCGGGATGATCCGGATCGGCATGGCCAAAGGCGATGGCGCAAACAAGGTCACGGTCCTCGGCGATGTCGTAGCGGTCGCGCACGAAGGGCGAGAAACTGGCCACCGCCGCCATCGCGATACTGGCCAGCCCGCGCGCCTGAAATGCCAGCATGACAGCCGTGACATAGGCCCCGCAATCCAGCACCCCATAGGTGCCAAGGTCCTTCGGCGCGGTGATCAACAGGCAGTGCGGCGCCCCGAAGAGGCGGAAATTCTCGCGCATTTGCCTGCCCGAGGCCGCGCGGTCACCTTTCTGGATGCCCAACGCGCCATACAGTTGCCAGCCACAGGTGCGCCGCCTTTCCTGGTAGATGCCCTCGTAACGCAACGGAAAGGGGATGTCGCTTTGCCGCTCCCCGGTTTCCACATGGGCATAGAAGGCCTTGGCGAATGCAGCGGTTTCCGGCGCCGTGAGGGCGATCACCTGCCAGGGCTGGACGTTGTTCCAGCTTGGCACCTGCTGCGCATCCCGCAGGGCGCTTTCGATCACCTCCTGCGGGACCGGGTCGGGCCGGTAGGCCCGGCAGGAATAGCGCGCCCTCAACAGATCCTCGAATGTCTCGGCTTCGTTCACAACAGGCCCCTTTCCCTCAGCTCATCCATGATCGCCACTCCGTCCTGCCCCGGGTCCGGTGCCGGTCTTGTCGCCCGCGCCCCGCCATCGAAACGCGGCGCCGGCAAGGCGCTGCCCGGCCCATGCCCGCGCGCCGTCATGTGCGGATCACAGGCCGCCTCGTCCGGGGACAGGACGGGGGCAAGACAGGCATCGCTGTCCTCGAACAAAGCCGCCCAATGATCGCGCGGCTGGGCGGCAAAGATCCGTTCCAGCCGCGCCCCCTGCACCGGCCAACGGTCGGGATCGAACTGGTCCGCGAAATCGGGATCCTCCGCCAGTCCCATCCGGTCCAGGAACAAGGCGTAGAATTTCGGCTCCAGGCATTGCAGAGCCACATGGCCACCACAGGAACAAGCATAGCAGCGCGACCAATGCGGCCCGTCCAGCAAGGACCGTCCCCGCGCGCCCGTGTCGAACCCCGGCCCCATCGACCGCAAGAGCGCCATCATGTGCTGCGCCCCGTCCACGATGGCCGCGTCGACAACCGTCCCCTGCCCCGTTTCCCGCGCTTGCAACAGTCCCGCCAGCATCCCCACGGTCAGGTAAAGCGCGCCGGCGCCGATATCGCCCAGCATCGTCGGCGGCACACCGGGCACCTGTCCGGGCAACCCGGCGTAGAACAGGGCGCCGGACAGGCCCAAATAGTTCAGGTCGTGCCCGGCAAGCGTCGCGCGCGGCCCATCCTGCCCCCAGCCCGTCATCCGTCCGTAGACCAGACGCGGATTGAGCGCCTGCGCCGCCTCCGGGCCCAGCCCCAGCCGCTCCATCACCCCCGGGCGCATCCCCTCGATCAGCCCGTCAGCGGATCGGATCAGCGCGCGGGCAATGCCAAGATCTCCGCCATCCTTGAGGTCCAGCGCAATGGACCTCTTGCCCCTGTCCAGCAGACGGCTGGCACCCTTGGCAGGATTGGCTTCGCCACCCTTGCGCTGCACCAGAATGACCTCGGCGCCAAGGTCCGCCAAGTGCATGGCGGAAAAGGGTCCCGGCCCCAGCGCCTCGAACTCGATGATGCGAATGCCGTTCAGCATGGTGATCCTCCCCGCGCGCAGTCAAGCCGAGCACGCCGCGAAAGGAAAGAGGAGTCGCAACCGCCGGTCGGCACGCTGTTGCTTTCCGATGGAGCGGGTTATCTCTCGACCATGACAAGGCTTCCCGACAGTCTGCAAAGCTGGTTCGACTCGCGTGGTTGGCAGGTCCATCCACACCAGCGCGCCATGCTGGACCGTGCCGCCGACCCTGCGCTACTATTGATCGCGCCCACCGGCGGCGGCAAGACGCTGGCCGGGTTCCTGCCGACGCTTTCAGAACTGGCCGAGAGCCCACGCAACGGCCTGCACACGCTCTACATCTCGCCGCTCAAGGCGCTGGCCGCCGACATTCGGCGTAACCTGCTGATCCCCATCGAGGAGGCAGGCCTGCCAATCCGGGTCGAGGACCGCACCGGCGACACGCCCGCCAGCCGCAAGAAACGCCAGCGCGCCGACCCGCCGCACATCCTGCTGACCACGCCTGAAAGCCTCGCCCTGCTGACCTCTTACGAGGATGCGCCGCGCATGTTCGCGGGCCTCCAAAGGGTCATCGTCGACGAGATTCACGCTTTGAGCGAATCCAAGCGCGGCGATCAGCTCATGCTGGCGCTGGCGCGGTTGCAGGCGCTCTGCCCCGACCTGCGCCGCGTGGGCCTGTCGGCCACGGTCGAGGACCCGCAGGCCATCGCGCGGCTCATGGCACATGGGAACCAGCCCTGCGAAATCCTGCAGGCCGATCCCGGGCCGGACCCGGACATCTCGATGCTGGTCACCGACCAGGCCCCGCCCTGGGCCGGGGGCGGTGCTGCCTACTCCATCCCGGCCGTGCTGGAAGAAGTCAAACGCCACAGGACCACGCTGATCTTTCACAACACCCGCGCGCAGGCCGAGATCTATTTCCACAATCTCTGGCTGGCGAACGAGGATGCGCTGCCCATCGGCATCCACCACGGCTCGCTCGACCGCGGCCAGCGGGAAAAGGTCGAGGCGGCAATGGTCGCGGGCCAGTTGCGCGCCATCGTCTGCACCGGCTCGCTGGACCTGGGCATCGACTGGGGGGACGTGGACCTGGTGATCCAGGTCGGCGCGCCGAAGAACGTCAAGCGGCTGGTCCAGCGGATCGGCCGCGCCAATCACCGCTACAACGCGCCGTCCAAGGCGATCCTGGTGCCCGCCAACCGCTTTGAGGTGGTCGAATGCCTGGCCGCGCTGGAGGCGGTCAAGGCGCATGATCTGGACGGCGAGCCGCGCGGGCCGGGGCCGCGCGATGTGCTCTGCCAGCATATCCTGATCGCCGCCGCCTCTGGCCCGTTCGAGGCCGACGCCCTGTATCGGGAAATGCGCGGCGCGGGCGCCTACGCCGGGCTGACCCGGGCGCAATTCGATGCCTGTCTCGATTTCTGCGCCACCGGCGGCTACGCGCTGCGCGCCTATGACCAGTGGCAGCGCCTGCAACAGCGCGCGGACGGGCGTTGGCAGCTGCGCGACCCGCGCTCCGCCACCCGCATCCGCCAGAACATCGGCACGATCCAGGACACCGACACTCTCAAGGTCAAATGGCGCGGGCGCGGCGGCGCGCCGCTGGGCGAGGTCGAGGAAGGCTTTGCCGCCTCGCTGACCAAGGGCGACACCTTCCTGATCGGCGGCCAGATCGTGCGCTACGAGGGGCTGCGCGAACTGGTGGTCGAGGTGACGCGCGACCCGGGACGCAAGCCCAAGATCGCCACTTTCATGGGCACGAAATTCTCGACCTCAACGCAGCTTTCGGACCGTATCCTGCGGATGTTCCGGGCAGAGGACTGGCCCGACCTGCCACCCCACACCCGCGACTGGCTGCACCTGCAGCGCGAGGTCTCGCGCCTGCCCGAACCGGGCCGCCTGCTGGTCGAGAGCTTCCCCCACGACGGGCGGCAGCAACTGGTGGTCTACGGCTTTGCCGGGCGCAATGCGCAGCAGACGCTGGGTCTCTTGCTGACGAAACGGATGGAGGAGATGGGGCTGGCACCGATGGGTTTCGTCAGCACCGACTACGCCACGCTGATCTGGGGGCTGGACGCGGTGACCGATCCCGTTCCGCTGTTCGACCTCGCCGCGTTGGAGGCCGGGCTGGACGGCTGGCTTGCGGGCAACGCAGTGATGAAACGCACCTTTCGCGCCTCTGCCACCATCGCCGGGCTGATCGAGAGGCAGGTGGGTGGTCAGCGCAAGACCGGGCGGCAGGCCACCATGTCCTCGGACATCCTGTACGACACCTTGCTGAAATACGACCCCGAGCACCTCTTGATGCAGATCACCCGCGAGGAGGCGATGCGCGGCCTCGTCGATTTCGCCCGCATCCGCGAGATGTGCGAACGCGTCGGCGACCGCATCGATCACCTGCGCCTTTCCCGAGTCACCCCGTTGGCCGCGCCGCTCTTTCTTGAACCCGGGCGGGTGCCAGTCAACGGGTTGGCGGACGAACGGCTGATGGAAGAGGAAATCACCCGCCTTCTGGACGAAAGCGGCTTGGCGCAGGTCGAAACCAAGCCGGCATGGCGGGTGCCCTGGTAGCCCTATCCCAACGGATAGGCCTCCTCTCCGATTTCGCACCGAACCACCCAAGCGTCCGCGTGATCCGGCCAGCGCGATCCCTTATACCGTTCGCAGGGCCAAAACGGCGGCTTGCCCCGGTGCAGGTCATGGCAGACAGAAAGCTGCCCCCCTTACAACGAAAGCCCCGAACAATGTCTGTCCATTTCGATCCCGACCAGCTTCACGATGACACTCCTGCCGTTCTCAACGTCTTCTCGATCCTCGTTCTGAACATCCTTTGCATCACGGGAATGGGCATCGCCGCACAGGTGGCGGGGCTGCACTGGGCCTGGGTTCTGGCGACAGCCTGGGTTGGCGGCGCGGTCGTGACGGTTGCCCTTATCCTTACCCTGGCCTTCATCCTGCCGACGCTCGCAGATCGGCGCCCGGCCCGCTTTGTCCGGACAGAAACGCCCACACTCGACGAATGGCAGGCGGACGCGCAGGACCTGCTGGACCTATGGGCCGCCGATGCACGTGCCGAAAAGGCCGCCCGCAAGGCACGCAACGCCGCGACAACAGCCGAGGAAGACCGCAAGGCCGCCTGAGCCTTGCACCCGCTTGCGGACACCGCCCCGGCGTGTCAAGAACAAGCCATGAACACGCACGGGTTCTCTTTTCATGGCGTCACCCTGCAGGCCCTCCCGTCCGGGGCACTGCACTGGCCCGAGGCCGGGATACTGGTGGTCTCTGACCTGCATCTCGGCAAATCCGCGCGGCTTTCCGCCGTGGGGGGCGCGCAGCTTCCGCCCTACGAGACGCGGGAAACCCTGCAACGTCTGGACGATGATCTTGCCGCCACCAAGACCCAGCGGGTCATCTGCCTGGGCGACAGTTTCGATGCGCCGGGGATAGAGTCCGCTCTGCCGCAGGAGGACCTGCTGTGGATCACCCGTCTACAGGCGGGGCGAGAGTGGATCTGGATCGCAGGCAACCACGATCCGGCCCCCGTGACACTGAAAGGCGCGCATCGGGCCGAACACAGCGAAGCCGCTCTGACCTTTCGCCATATCGCCACCCCGGATGGCCGGGCAGAGGTTTCAGGCCACTATCATCCCAAGGCGCGACTGTCCCTCAGGGGGCGCAGCGTGACCCGCCCCTGTTTCCTGGTCGACGACACGCGCCTGATCCTGCCCGCCTATGGGGCCTACACCGGCGGGCTGCACTGCGATGCTCCCGTCCTCTCCGACCTGATGGACCCGTCGGCCCAGGCCATCCTGACGGGTCCGCGTCCCGTGGCCATTCCGATGCCCCGTCGCGCAAGGGCAGGCTGATCCCTCTTGCCCTTGCCCGCGCGGCATGGCCAAGTCGCAACATGGACCTAAACACGCGCATCCGCACCAGTTTCAACCGCCAGGGCATGCTTGTCACACTTGGCGCGTCGTTGACCCACGTCGCCCCCGGCGAAATCGAGATCGAGGTGCCGATCCGGCCAGAGGTGTCACAGCAACAGGGCTATGCCCACGGCGCCCTGCCCTTTGCCATCGGCGACAGCGCCGCCGGCTACGCCGCCGTCACCCTGCTCGACGCGGAAAGCGACGTCGTCACGTCCGAAATGGCGATCCACTATCTTGCTCCTGGCGTCGGGGATCGCCTTGTTGCCCGTGGCAGCGTCATCAAGCCGGGCAAGCGGATGCTGGTCACGCAGGCCGATGTCTATGCCGTCACCGGAACCGAGGAACGGCATATCGCCCGGCTGACCGGGACGATGGTCCGCGTCCCGCTCCGGCAGGACTGACCGTTACCCCAGCAAATCGCGCCAGCTGTGGCGCGGCTGGTAGCCCAGCATTTCCTTGGCCTTGCGGTTGCTGTACAGCGTCTCGGTCTCGTCCAACGTGCCCTTGACCGGCACGCCCTCGTAGAACCTCTCGATCAGTTCAGACGTGCTCAGCCCGACCGAATGGTCGTCGTTCGACACGTTGAAGACCTCGTAGCCCAACCCGTCGGTCGCCAGGCACCGGTCGACCAACTGCCCCAGGTCGCGCGCGTCGATATAGGCAAAGATGTTGCGCCGCCGCAGGGCCGGGTCCTGCATGTAGGCCGGAAAGTCCTGTGCGTATTCATGCGGCTCGATCACGTTGTTGATCCGCAGCCCGTAGACGTCGCACCCGCTGCGCGCCTGAAAGCTGCGCGCCGTCACCTCGTTGCAGACCTTGGACATGGCATAGCTGTCCTCGGGCACGGTGGGATGGGTCTCGTCGACGGGCAGGAAGTCGGGCTTGCGCTCGCCATCGGCGAAACAGACGCCATAGGTGGTCTCGGACGAGGCAAAGACGATCTTGCGGATACCGAATTTCACCGCCGCGTCGATGATATTGTAGGTGCCCAGCGTGTTGACCCGGTAACACTCGTTATCCGAGGTCACGAGGATGCGCGGGATCGCCGCGAAATGCACGACGGCATCGAACCTCGGCACGCCGGTTCCCGGCTCCAGCTCGTCGAGGCCCGCGAGGCTGCTCATGACGTCATAGACCTGGCCGGCGTCTGTGATGTCGGCGATGCGGTTGTCGACGCCTTCCAGGTCCAGCGGGACACGGTCGACGTTCAGCACCCGGTGCCCCTGGTCCAGCAGGTAGGCAACGACGTGACGCCCGGCCTTGCCGGACCCTCCGGTAAACAGAATGCGCATGGTTCTTGTCCTCCCCTTCTTGGGTCGCACCATGCCGGTCCCCGGTCGGAATGGCCAGAGGAAGGCCCGCGCCCGTCCACGAGGGTATCAGCTGAAACAAAAACGCGCCCCGGTGGGGCGCGCCTATTTTGGTCTGGGGGTGACCCTCAGGCGGTCAGCCCCTCCGGCTCTGCCAGTCCATT
>NZ_JARAMO010000178.1:0-19268 GCF_028807275.1 Mameliella sp. AT18 | reverse complement strand
GGAGCGGCACCAGAGCGTGACAGGTCCAGTTCCAGCATCTGGTATTCCTTGCCGGCAAGGCGGACAGGCTGGTTTGCGACCTCGACCGTCTTGGTATCCAAGTTGATCAAGATCTCGCCTTTCCGGATAATGGACTGCGCGTGCCCTTTCGAGCGCCTCACAATCGCATGAATATGGGCCAGCAGTTCGTCCCTGTGGAAAGGTTTCGTCATGTAGTCATCCGCACCATTTCCAAACCCCTTTAGCTTGGACTGGGTATCCCCTTCACCGGTGACAATCAAAATCGGTGTATCGACTTTCGCGACTTGCGTCACTGGGGCCGAGTGGCGCTGTCGCACGGCCACGAGGTACGCTTGGTGCCAGCGGCGTATGTGAAGCCGTGAACTGCCACGGGTTTGCCGGAGGCTCCAACTCCTGAGCAAGGTGGAGCATCATGAGCAAGACGACGAGTGTTGATTTTCACCCGGAAGTGACCCGGGTATCGCCGACTTGCCTGATCAGCTTCGAGCGCAACCGCTACAGCGTCCCTGTGTCATTCGCGAACCGCCCTGTCAGTCTGCGCGTCTATCCGGACAGGCTGGTGGTTGCCGCCGAAGGACAGATCCTGTGTGAGCATGTGCGGGTGGTCTGTGCCAGCCGATTTCGGTCGATCGCAAAGTAAGTTGAACAAATGCGCGCACGAAACTTGCGTTCGCTGTCTTGCCGCTCTAGCGGCGTGCGTGTTCGTGGCGCTGCCGTGACGAGCTTGTCCTATAATGATTCCTTCCATTCCTGAACAAAAATCGCACCATCAAACCCTGAGATCAAACGCCTGGGGATCTCGCGCCAATGATCAACACACGCACTTGGCGGCACTTTGTATGAACATCTTCTCATCATACAAAACTCAGTGTATAATTCTGTATGGCGAAGAGGAGGCAGCTTAAATGACCGAGATGGATTTCAAAGTTTCCAAGCGTAACTCGACATTGCGTGGACAGGTCGAGGATAAGATTAGGGCGGCGATCCGTGAAGGCCACTTCGTCCCCGGCCAACGCCTGGTCGAACGGGAATTGTGCGAGCTTCTGGATGTCAGCCGTACCTCGGTCCGCGAAGCACTGCGTCATCTCGAGGCCGAAGGATTGATCAACGTTGTTCCCCATAAGGGGCCGACTGTTGCAGTCATGGATAAGCAAGAAGCACAACAACTCTACGAACTTCGGGCTCTTCTGGAAGGCTATGCAGGCGAACAGTTTGCCCTCACTGGTTCCGAAGAGTTGAAAACAAAGCTGGGAGCGGCACTCTCGGAATTCGAGCAGATCGCGGCGTCTGGCACCTCGGGAGAGCTGCTGGAAGCAAAGGCAGGGTTCTACCAACTCCTTCTTGAGGGCTGTGGGAACGTGTTTGTCGGCCAGACGCTTGAGTCGCTTTACAATCGCATCGCTCTTCTTCGGATGACCTCCATGTCGCAACCGGGGCGGCTGGCGCATAGCCTGGAGGAGTTGCGCGGGATCGTTGCTGCCATTCAGTCAGGCGACGGGGTTGCTGCTGGCAATGCATGCAGGCTGCACATTCAGAACGCTGCAAAAGCCGCGCTTAGTGGGATGCCGTCCCAAGCTGCTTGATGTCCCTCCGACGGTGGTTCAGCCTTCGGCACGCCAGTCGATGACAAGCTGCGTTTGCAGGACGATTGCTGCTGCCTTGCCGTCAGGGCGCGAGATCGTTGTTTGCCAAAGACTGGTCGTGCGTCCCGGGTGCAAGCAGACCGCAGTACCTGTTGCGGTCTGGCCCAGCGGGATGGCTCGCAAGAAGTTCGTCTTGCTCTCTATTGTCGTGGTTGTCTTTCCAGGAGGCAGGTTCATGACTGCGCCTGTCCCCCCCAGTGTATCGGCAAGGCTAATAAGCGCTCCGCCGTGTAGCACACCGTTTCGGTTGGCCAGCTTGTCCGTCACCAGCATCTGTCCGACGACCCGTTCAGCGGTGATCTCCAAGAGCTCTATGCCCAGCAATTCCGGAAAAGCCGGCAGAGTGCTGGCTTTCTTGATGCGGTCGTCGAGTTTCACGTAAGCCTCACCGCGCTGCCTGGCATATCGCCACCGCGAGGGACACCGTCGCCCCGACCATCGGATTATTCCCCATGCCCACAAAACCCATCATATCCACATGAGCAGGCACGGAGGACGACCCCGCAAACTGAGCATCCGCATACATGCGGCCAACCGTATCGGTCAGACCATAAGACGCGGGCCCGGCCCCGTTCTCATCAGGGTTCACGGTCCGACCGGTTCCACCGCCCGACGCCACGGCGAAGAAATCGCGGCCGTTTTGGATGCACCAGCGTTTGTAGGTACCGGTTACGGGATGCTGGAAGCGTGACATGTTCGTGGCGTTGCCGGTAATCGACACATCGACCTGGTTGTGAATCATGATTGCCACGCCTTCTTCAACCTCATCAGCACCGAAGCAAAGGATCTCGGCGCGCGGGCCTTGGGTAAAGCGCTTCTCGCCCAGAATGTTGAGTTCCCGCTTCGCGTGGTCCCATTCGGTATGGACGTAAGTAAAACCATTGATCCGCGAAATGATGTACCCCGCGTCTTTCCCAAGACCGTTCAGGATGACCTGAAGCCGCGTTTTGCGCACACGGTTGGCAGAATTCGCGATTCCAATAGCCCCCTCAGCCGCAGCAAAGGATTCATGACCGGCCACGAAGGCAAAGCAACGGGTCTTTTCCGACAGCAACCGCGCGGCAAGGCTACCGTGCCCAATGCCAATCTTGCGGTGATCGGCTACAGAGCCGGGAACGCAGAAAGCTTGCAGTCCTTCGCCAATAGTTTCGGCGATTTCTGCGGCGTCTGTTACGCCTCGGGAGACCGCAATCGCGCCGCCAAGGACATAAGCCCAGCATGCGTTCTCAAAGCAGATGGGCTGAATCTTGCGAACAAGCTCCACCGTGTTGATGTTGCAATCCTTCAGAAGCTCGTCGGCGTCCTGGAGGGTAGACAAACCGCTTGCTGCCAATGCTGCCTGCACAGAGTCACGGCGGCGTTCAAATCCCTCGATCTCAGCCATTGCAAGTGACGCCTTTCTCGGTGATCTGGTCGGAATGCTGTGAACTGCGGCGCGGATCGATGAACCTTGTCGCCTCTTCAAATCGGCCATAGGTTCCAATAGCTGCAGCCAAGGCCTTATCCGCCGAGGCTCCTGCAGCGATTTCCGACATCATCTTGCCAACGTTGACAAATTCGTAGCCGATGACTTCGTCGTTCTCGTCCAAGCCCATCCGCAGAACGTGGCCTTCGGTGGTATCGAGATAGCGAACACCCTGCTCTGACGTGCCGTACGACGTTCCGACTTGGCTGCACGCGCCGGAGCCAAGATCTTCCCAAGCCGCACCAACCGGAAGTCCGCCGTCAGAAAACGAACTTTGCGATCTGCCATAACTCAATTGCAGGAAGAGTTCTCGCATGGCCTTGTTGATGGCGTCACACACGAGATCTGTATTCAATGCTTCGGTCAGCGTTTTGTTCGGCAGAATTTCTGCCGCCATTGCAGCGGCGTGTGTCATTCCGGAACAACCGATATTCTCGATCAGGGCTTCGTTGATGATACCCTTCTTCACATTCAGTGTCAGCTTACAGGCCCCCATGTGAGGCGCGCAGGTGCCGCATCCGTGGGTCAAACCGCTGATTTGAGATGCATGCCTGACTTCGGTCCATTGCCCCTCTTGAGGTAAGGGGGATGGCCCATGATTTGGCCCTTGGCGCACAATGCACGAGTAGGTCGGTTCCGGAGTGTTTCCGTCCACGGCGATGTTCCCCCTTGTCGAGTCGCTCTCTATGATTGTCATACAATAATATTGAAACTCAGTAAAGCGACTCGATTATGTACCTTTTCGGGCGCATCATCGCCGTTCGGCTGCGCTTGCGAGTATGCGACGGGCGCGACGGGCCATTGCTTCATCAACCATGCGCCCCTTGAAGACGCCGACCCCTTCGCGCGCCAAGGCTACGATTGTCTCGGCGTCTTCGATTTCTGCGGATGTAGGAGATAGGGCCTCATTGATGAGGTCGATCTGGCGCGGATGAATGGCCGCCTTTGCAGAGTAGCCCAGGTCCATGGAACGACTAAGTTCCTGACGGTGTCCTGCCTCATCATTGAGGATAAAGTACGGGGAATCCAGTGCGACGATACCTGCTCCAGCCGCCGCTGCCGCGATACGTGACCGTGCATAGGCGAGGCCATTCCAGTTCACTGATATCCCAAGATCGGAGGCCATATCGGCGGCGCCGATCATCAGGGCAAACATTCGCGTATTGCATTTGGCAAGTGCCTCGCACTTGATCAGGCCTGCGACCGACTCGACCAACGCAACCAGTCGGGCTGTCTTCACGTGACGGGTAAACAGACGATCCAGCATTTGCATCTGCCCGACCGATTCAGCCTTGGGCAGGATGACAAAATCAGGTTGCGCAGCCGTATCCAACAGATCGGCAAGATCCGCCAGTCCTTCCCGACTGTCGAGGCTGTTGATTCTCAGAGCTCGCAGAACCGGCTGTGGAAGTGGTTTGGAGAGCCAGGCCATGGCATCGTTGCGTGCCATATCCTTTTGATCGGCGGCGACCGCGTCTTCAAGATCGACTATGATCACATCCGCGCCGCAATCGACAGCGGAAGCCAACCGCCCCGGGCGATTTCCGGGGGTGAACAGCCAAGAGCGGACCCGTGGCGGATCTTGCGTTTGGACCGCCGTCATTTGACGCCTTCCCCACAAAGCTCCGCGATATCCGCTTCCGACACACCGAGTTCGCGCAGCACTTTGGCGGTATGCTCGCCCAGGGCCGGTACCGCATCCATGCGAGGCGCAACGCCATCCAACTGGGCCGGTGGCAACAACGCAGGGATCGGGCCCACCGGTGACTCGACTTCGGTCCAGCGATTGCGGGCTTCAAGTTGCGGATGCGACCAGACATCAGCCATGTCGCGGACAGTTGCGTTTGCGATCCCTGCAGCGTCCAGCTTCGCCACAACGCCCTCTGCGGTGTCATCAGAAAAGGCCGCTTCGATTTCTGCCGTCAGAGCCAGCCTGTTTTGGACGCGCTGAACATTCGAGTTGAAGCGGGGGTCCGCGACAAGATGCTCACGCTGCAGGACTTTCTGGCAAAAGGTCGCCCATTCGCGTTCATTTTGCAGGCCGAACATGACGCTGCGTCCGTCGCCACAGCCGAATAGGCCATAGGGGAAGATCGTTGCATGGCTAGCCCCTGTGCGAGGGGGTGGCGGGGCGCCCTTGTAGGCATAGTACAGCGGATAGCTCATCCATTCCGCCAAAGACTCCAACATCGACAGATCGATATGGCTACCCTTACCGGTCTTTTCGCGCAAAAGCAGTGCCGAGAGGATCCCAGAATACGCGTACATCCCGGCGCAGATATCAGCCAAAGAGATCGAGGCTTTCACCCGCTCTTCGGGCGTACCCGTAACCGACAGGAAGCCTGCCTCGCTTTGGATCAACAAATCGTATGCTTTCCGGTCCCTATGTGGCCCCGACGCGCCGTAGCCGGAGATGTCGCAGATGATCAGGCGAGGGCATTTTTCACGCAGTGCCCCTTCTGACAATCCAAGGCGCGCAGCTGCACCAGGCGCAAGATTCTGAACCAGCACATCAGCGTTCTGAACCAGATCAAGCAACAGCTTGCCCGCCTTCGGGTTCTTGACGTCCAATGCCACGCTTTCCTTGGACCGATTGGTCCAGACAAAGTGGGAGGCAAGGCCATCAACCCGTTTGTCGTAGCCGCGGGCAAAGTCACCGCTGCCAGGCCGTTCAACTTTAATGACACGGGCGCCCAGGTCGGCAAGCTGACGCGTCGCAAACGGGGCTGCGATGGCATGTTCAAGGGAGACGACTGTGATGCCATCCAGCGGCCGCACTGCTCCGGGCCGCGCCTCAAGGGCAGCCAAAATCTGTTCATTCATGATGTAGTCCTGACTTTGCTGTTCAGCGGTTGCGCATGCGGGCGCGAGCTTCGATGGCAACGTTGCCCGCAGAGGTTTCGACCCACAGGATCAGCTCATCGGGATCGGCCTCATTCGGTTTTCCGCAGACGCGAAACGGCGCGATGTCGAACACTGGCGCAACTGCCTTGAACGAAAATTCAAGCATGTCCTGTTCTGGCCGACTGACCCTCGCAAGCTCGGCAAGAAGCGTGGCCATCAATGGTCCATGCACGATCAGGCCCGGATACCCTTCGACTTCGGTCACGTAGCGACGGTCATAGTGGATCCGGTGGCCGTTGAAGGTGAGCGCAGAGTAGCGAAACAAGAGAACATCATCCGGAACAATGGTCTTCGTCCACACCGGATCAGCCGGAGGGGCAACGGGCGCCGGAGCCGGGGCATTCGGCTGCGGCATGTCGCGATAGACGATGTCATGCTCTTCCGTAAGGGCAAGTCCCCCTGGCCCAAAGATTTCGTGACGCACAAGTACGAAGACCAGATTGCCCGTTCGGCCTGATTTTTCAGTGACATTTTCAATGGTCGACACACGCCGCACGTCGTCACCGGCACGCAGGGGAGTGTTGAACTTGAAGCGCCCGCCAGCCCACATCCGGCGCGGCAGTGGCACAGGAGGCAGAAACCCACCACGCTGCGCATGACCATCCGGACCTACTTCGGACTGGCGATAGAGCGGCAAGAAATAGATCCAATGCCAAAGGGGGGGGAGTGCCGTCCCATCCTTCGGAAGATCGGAAGGCATATCCAAGGTCGCAGACAGCGCGGCCATCGGAAACGCCGTGATGCGATCTTCACGTGTTTCCGTGCAGCCGATCCAATCTTTCAAATGATTTTGTGACATGTCCATGGCTTTCATCCCTCCGGTATGACGTTCGCATAGACAGCATCCAGTTCTCAGACCATGCTTTTGTTTCGATAGCAGCCTTCTTAAAACGCGAAGGAACGACGCCATGCGCTTTGACATAACCGACTTGCGCCTGTTCATTCAGGTCGCAGAAGCAGGCAGCATCACCGCAGGTGCGGAGCGCAGCAACATCGCTCTCAGCGCTGCAAGCGCCCGGATCTCCGGAATGGAGGCAGAACTTGGCGTACCCCTTCTGGAGCGCCAACGTATTGGGGTCAGGGTGACTGAAGCAGGGCACGCCCTCTTGCATCATGCCCGCACCATCGACCGCCAATTCGCGCGAATGAAAGGCGAGTTGGATGAATTTGCATTTGGCCTTAAAGGGCACGTCAGGTTGTTTACCAACACCAATGCAGAGACGGGGATGCTGCCCGATATTCTGGCCGCGTTCCTGTTAGATCACCCGGCCGTCAACATCGACCTGCAAGAGCATCTCAGCGAGGAGATCATTCAGGCGTTGCTGGAAGGCATTGCCGATATTGGCGTCCTTGCAACGGGGACGATCCCCGAGGGCCTGGAGTCTTTCTCAATCGGCTCGGACAGACTGGTCCTGATTTGTACGCCGTCACACGCCTTGGCCGGGCGTGGTTCTATCGAATTTTCTGAAGTGTTGGACCAGGACTTCATCGGTCTCCACGAAGAAGCGGCGATGCAAGCTTTTTTGGCAGAAACTGCAGCTCACTTGGGACGCCGTATGCGCTTCCGGATGCGTCTTCGCGGCTTTGACGGTGTCTGTCGCATGGTTGAAAGGGGGATTGGAGTAGCAATTGTGCCTCTATCCTCAGCCGATTTCTTTCGCAGGTTCCTCAGACTGGCAGTAGTTCCCCTCGCGGACTCTTGGGCAGAAAGGCACCTGAAGATTTGCTGCAAAGACGCGGCCGAACTGCCACCACAGGGCCGTAAGTTGGTTCAATTCCTGGCACTGCGGGCGACGACGGATACCCAGCCAACTCACTAAAAATCCACTTGTATGACAATATTATTGTGCTAGCTTTCTCCCTGCCTTGGAAGAGATGGGGGGGGAGAGATGTCCAATTCTGGAAGCGCGGATACGTTTGATTACGTAATCGTGGGGGCTGGAACGGCCGGTTGTGTACTTGCAAATCGGCTCAGTGCAGCCGGACATTCCGTCTGCATTTTGGAGGCCGGGCCGAGAGACTGGAACCCGATGATCCATATCCCGGCGGGCTACATCAAAAACTTGTATTCCAAGACGCTGACATGGAATTTTATGTCAGAGCCAGGCCCCGGGGTTGGTGGCCGCAGCTTTTCCTTGCCCCAAGGCCGGGTCCTCGGCGGGTCAAGCTCGATCAACGGTTTGAACTACGTCCGAGGTCAAGCCATCGATTACGACAACTGGGCGGCTGCCGGGAACCCGGGCTGGTCTTATGCGGATGTGCTGCCCTATTTCAAACGGTCGGAAACGAAGATCGGCACGGGTGATCCCAAATATCGCGGGAAGTCAGGTGAGCTTCCAATTACCGATCTGGATTGGCACCACCCCGTCAGCGATGCCCTGATCGCCGCCGCCGAAGCGATTGGCATCCCGAAAAACCCCGACCACAATGGGGCCTCTCAAGAAGGAGCGGGCTTCTTTCAGCGCACCATGAAGAATGGCTGGCGCTTCAGTTCCGCCAAGGCATTTCTCTACACAGCCCGCAAACGCAAGAACGTCTCGGTTCGCACCAATGCCCACACTAGCCGCATCCTGTTTGACGGTCTGAAAGCCGTTGGTGTCGAGTATATCAAGGGCGGAAAAGGCGGAGCGACTATTCAGGTTAAGGCACGCTGCGAAGTCATCTTGTCGGCAGGAGCTTTGAACTCGCCAAAGATCTTGCAACTTTCGGGGATCGGTCCGGCAGACTTGCTGAAGCGTCACGGAATCCCTTTGCTGCACGATCTGCCCGGAGTGGGTCGCAACCTGCGCGATCACTATGCGGTCCGCATGGTGTCCCGGGTCGCGGGCATCCGCACCATCAACGAGATGGTGCAGGGTCCCGCACTTCTGGTGCAGATCCTGCGGTGGCTGGTCGGATTGCCAAGCCCGCTGGCGATCAGCCCGTCGGTGGTTCATATATTTGCGAAATCGGATCCGGCGCTGGATCGGCCCGACCTTGAATTCGCCTGTGCGCCTGCCAGTTTCCGCGAAGGCGTGGTGGGCCTACTGGACAAGCAACCAGGTCTGACGCTTGGCGTCTGGCAAGAACGGCCAGAAAGTCTGGGCTATACTGAAATCCGCAGCCGCGATCCCTTTGAACGCCCGATCATCCAGCCGAACTATTTGACCCACCCGGAGGATGTCGAAGCTCTGCTGGGCGGGATTCGTCTTGCCCGACAACTTTTCCGTGCAGGTCCGCTGCAAAAGTATGTGGTGGACGAGACGTCGCCGGCAAAATCGCTGGAAACCGACGATGAACTTCTGGATTTTGCACGACAGAAGGGCACGACTGTTTACCACATGATCGGGACGGCGCGCATGGGCCCGGCCGAAGACCCGGACTCTGTGGTGAACCATAAGCTGCAGGTTCATGGACTGCAAAATCTGCGGGTGATCGACGCTTCGATCATGCCAAGCATGCCTTCGGCCAACACCAACGCGACAACCTACATGATCGCGGAAAAAGGGTCCGACATGATCTTGGCCGACAAGGTTTGAGCTCAGGCATGCCCGATCCCCAAACCCTATTCCCAGAGAACGACCGACTACGGGTTTACACCGATGCAATGGTGCCGTGCTTTGAGAGGACGCAGGAAAGCGCCGCACGCCTGGCGGGCCTGCTTGTCGAAGCCGAACTGGTAGGACGCAAGAGCCGGTTTGACAATGAATCGCTTCACCTCGGCCTGAAGGCGCGGGATGAGGCCGTCTGCCTGCTGGCGAGCGTCGATGTCAGCAAGGCCGATGCCCACTTCCATCACCATGCCTCGCTTGCCCTGGAACGGCTTTGCCAAGCATGGGCTGCTTTGGAAGATCGCCGCCAAGGCTTGGTTGCTGCCCTCGACCCCTTGCCGATGCTGCAAGCCGCTTGGCGAGAGATGCAGGCCGCATCGCGCATCTTGCCAGGCTTTGACACCGTCGATTTTCGCAATTCCTGCTGCGCGATGCACCACCAAATTGCGGCGTCCCCGCACTAACCAATCCTGCGCGATATCAAGGAGGAGAAAATGTCGGCTTACTCGATTTGGATTCTGGAATACGCCAACGTTCCAGATGCACCGACCAGTTCGCTGGTCTATGGTCAACACAATGTCGGCGTCGAGAAACTACCCTACGCCTACACACTTCTGCGCGGGAACGGGATGAACATTCTGCTTGATTGCGGGATGAACGCCGCGTCGCATGGGATGGAATTCGTGAAGCGCTATAACGTCTCGGACTGGATCAGTCCGACGCAGGTTTTGGCGGAAGTTGGCCTGACTCCCGAAGATATCACCCACTGCATCCTGACCCACGCGCATTTCGATCACATGGGCGGGTTGGAGCTGTTTCCGAATGCAAAATTCTACATCCAGCAGCACGAATTGGAATCCTGGGTTTCAGCAATGGCGATGGAGCGCCGTTTCCGCTGGTTGATGCGGGCCACCGACACGGGCGATATGATCTACGCGGTCCAGCTCGCTCGCGAAGGTCGGATGATCGGTGTTCCAGGGGATGTGGACAACCTCTTGCCTGGCATCGATGTGCGGCTCGCCAAGGATACGCATACAGCCGGATCGCAATACGTGGTAATCCGAAACGATCAGCGCGCAGAGAGTGAAGATGTCTACATCTATACTGGCGACTTGATATACCGGCATGAAAACCTGCATGGCGGCCAACCCGATGATCCGGAGTATCTGCCGGTGGGCTACGCTTTGGGAAGCCAGACGAACCTTGTGATGGCCAGTGACGAGGTGATGAAAGGTGTGGGCCACGACATTCGCCGTGTTCTGATACCACACGAAGGCAAGATGACCACGCTTTACCCGTCTCGGGTCTCGAAGAGCGGGCACTACATCGTTGAAGTGGCTCTGAGAAAAGACGACACATCTCGCGTGGCCTGAAGCCGGTCGCGGGTCACGTTGGAAGGGGCGCATCACTGTGCCCCTTTTTGCTGGACACGTCTGTGTCAAACCAGCGGACGAATGGGGCCACTTCCAAAGAAAAACCCGGTCCGCAACGATGTGCGGACCGGGCTCTACTCTGCCAAGTGGCCAGGACAGGGAGTGTCAGGTCGCGTTACGCGATGCCGCCAAGACAGAGGTATTTGATCGACAGGAAGTCATCGAGGCCGTACTTTGATCCCTCGCGGCCAAAACCGGACTGTTTGACCCCGCCGAAAGGCGCGACCTCGGTCGAAATCAGCCCTGTGTTGATCCCGACCATGCCGTATTCCAAAGCTTCGGCGACTTTCCAAACTTGGGTGAGGTCATTGGCATAGAAGTAGGAGGCCAGACCAAACTCGGTATCATTGGCAAGCTTGATGACCTCTTCGGCGGTCTCGAATTTGAACACCGGGGCCAGGGGCGCAAAGGTCTCTTCACGCGCGACTTTCATGTCAGCGGTCACATCCTTCAAGACGGTCGGCTGAACGAATGTGCCGCCAAGAGAATGCGGTTCAGCCCCCGTGACAATCGAAGCACCTTTGGACAAGGCGTCCGCGACGTGGTCATCAAGCTTTGTCTTGGCGTCTTCGCTGATGAGCGGCCCCAGCACGGTTCCGTCCTCGAAACCATCGCCAACCTTCATCGAAGCGACGGCAGCACCAAGCTTTTCGACGAACCGGTCATAGATACCCGCTTGGGCATAGATCCGGTTCGCGCAGACGCAGGTTTGTCCGTTGTTGCGGAACTTCGAAACCAGTGCCCCTTGAACGGCTGCGTCCAAATCGGCGTCATCAAACACAATAAACGGTGCGTTGCCGCCCAGTTCCAGGCTGAGTTTGAGGATCTTCTTTGCGCCCTGTGCCATCAGAATGCGCCCGACCTCTGTCGATCCGGTAAAGGTCAGTTTTTTGATGATCGGATTGGAACACACCTCCTCGCCGAACGCGCGCGACTGCGAGGTTGGAAGCACACTCAGCAACCCCTTGGGCAGCCCTGCGCGTTCAGCCAAAGTGGCAAGCGCCAGAGCAGAGAGCGGGGTTTCAGCAGCAGGTTTGAAGACCATCGAACAGCCAGCAGCCAGTGCTGGCGCAAACTTGCGAGCAACCATCGCTGACGGGAAGTTCCAAGGCGTAATGGCCGCCACGACACCCACAGGCTGTTTCAGAACGATGATCCGTTTGTCACGATCGTGGCCAGGGATGGTATCACCATAGATCCGTTTGGCCTCTTCGCCGAACCACTCGATATAGCCTGCACCATAGGCGATCTCGCCGCGGGCCTCTGAAATCGGCTTGCCCATTTCAGAGGTCAGAATGATGGCCAGATCTTCCTGGTTGGCCATTGCGAGATCGTACCAGCGGCGCATGATCTCCGCGCGCTCCTTGCCGGTTGCTTCGGCCCAGAGCTTCTGTGCAGCATCTGCAGCTGTAATCGCCGCGCGGATCTCATCCAGCGACATGTCCGCAACTTCGGCCAGAACCTCGCCGTTTGAGGGATTGCGAACCGTGATCCGTTCGCCAGACTTGGCATCGACCCAATCACCCGCCAACAAAGCTTGTTCACGCACAAGGCTTGGGTCCGAGAGACGATTCAGAAGTGTAGAAGCGATCATTCGACCGACCTTTCAGATTTGATTTCGGATATGCGGGGCGCGAGCGTAAATCGCCACCATGGGGATAATCAGCGCGCCAATGACGGCTTGTTGAGACGCGAAGCTGAGGCCAAGGCCAACCAATAGTGATGTCAGCACGGTCAGCACGAGCACGCCCAGGACTGTGGCACCGTAGCCCCCGGCCCCACCCAAAAGCGACGTTCCACCGATAACCACTGCAGCAACGGTGGTGAAAAGATAAGGATCGCCCACCCCTACGAAACCGCCGCCCGAAAAGCCGAGAAGGAGCATTCCTGCGACAGCCGACATGGCACCAGAGATGGCGTGAACTGTCACCCAGGTCTTCAATTCCGAAATTCGCAGACGCTGTGCGGCCGTCCGGCTTCCACCAAGCGCGTAAATGCCAAGCCCGAACCAAGTGTTGCGCATGATCCAGACCATGATGGCGGCAATGATGGCCCAGATGAACACGACCGGCGGCATGGCGATGCCGAAGGTCTTGCCGTTAAAAGCTGCAAGATTGCGCAGCCAGTCCGGAATTTTTGCGAACACGGTCCCGCCGAAATCAGATCCGATCGACGTATAAATCTGCGTCGCCCCAACGGTTGCAAAGCCGATGGCCAGCGACATGATCAGCGCTTGGCCTTGAAGCCGGAAACTCAGGGTTCCGTTCAAGCTGCCAACCAAAGCACCTAGCGCAATGACGACCAAGATCGCGACGGTAGGGGGGAGCCCAGACAGCAGCAGGCTTGGCAGTAGGATATTCGCCGACCCGATCACGAACGGGATCGAGAGGTCAAGCGCACCCAACAGCGCACAGAGGGTTTGCCCAAGGGAGGCGATACCAAGGAACGCGGCAAGAAGCAGAATTGACCTGAGGTTCTGAACTGAGATGAAGCCCGGAACGAGCAGACCGCCCAAAAGGACCAGAAGAACCAGCAGACCCGAGCCGATCAATATGGATCGGTCCAACGGTAGTTTGAGTTTGGAAGTTTGATGCGCGCTTTGCGAGTTTGTCATGGTCATGTCAGCCTCTTCAAGCCTTGGAGTTGGGTTGGGTGGCGAAGACGTTGATCAGGAGCGATATCGCCAGAATAGCGCCGTAGGCCAGCGAGGTGATGAACCCCGAGAGGGAGCCAAAGTTGAAGGATCCGAGCAAATACGAGATCAGGAACATATTCAGGGCACCAAGAACCGCCCCCGTCGCTCCGCCTCGGCCGCCCGCCAGGCTTGCACCGCCAAGAACAAGTGCCGTCACTGCTTGCAGCGTGTAGGTTGAACCTTGAGTAGGATCACCCGACGAAATCAGTGCAGTGTAGCTGAGCGCTGCAAATCCGGCGAACACCCCACCGAGTGCGTAGGCCAAAAACCGGATCAGATCGACGCGGACCCCTGCCGTGTAGGCCATTCGCTCATCGGCCCCGACAAGACGCAGTTGGCGATGAAAGCCCGTCCGTGTCACAAGGCCCCACAAGCACAATGCAGCAATAACCAGCCATAGGATCGGCGAGAAGATTTGCGGTTCTCCACCGCCAGCCCAGCTGTACATCCAGTCGGGGGCGACCCCACCCGGTCGGCTCATCACCATGAGATTGACCCCCGTCAGGATCAGATAGCCAGACAGAGCGACAATGATCGGTGAAATCCGCACATAGATCACGATCAAAGCTTGGATACCTTGATAGGCTGCTCCAGCAATCATAGCCCAAAGGCAGAAGAGGATAGGATTGGTGATCCCGTTCCCCGACAACCAAGCAATCAAGGTGACATTCAGAAAACCAATCAGCGGCCCGACAGACAGGTCAACTGCGCCCCGACCCGCCATGACAATGGGTGTCAGGCTCAGCGTAGCGAGGATCAGCGGTGCCGAGACGAGAATAGCGTTCGCAATCCCGGAGACGCTGTAAAGCCGAGGTGCCTGAATGGCGGCAACCAACAGAAGTACAACGAAAAGGACCGTCGGAACTGTCAGAGACCCAAGACCGCGCAACTTGTTTAAAATGTTCATATTTGCGTTCCTCGGTTCAAGCGATTTCGACATGAGTGCCAAGCGGCTGACCAAACATGGCTGCCAGCATGGCTTCTTCCTCGATCATTGCGCCCTCTAGCGAGCGGAAGATCGATCCATTGACAAAGACATCGACGCGATGCGCGAAGCCCAGGAACTCTTCGATTTCGGAAGACAGGTAGACAACTGAGCCACCGCTTTGAGCAAAGGCTTGCAACTCTCGATAGAGATCGCGCTTGGTTCCCAGATCGACACCCCGTGCTGGATCGTTCAAGACGATCACACGCGGTTCATCGGCAAAGGCTCGGGAAATCAGTACCTTTTGCTGGTTGCCACCAGATAGGGACGTAATGCGGTTGCTTATGGGACCGGTCTTGATCTTCAGCCTGTCGACTTCCTTTTTAAAAAGCTGATGACCGAGGCGCCTGTCGACTTTGCCCATAAATCCCAGCTTGCGACGATAGATCCCCATCGCGAAGTTCTCGAAGATGCTGCGCTGCGGGAAGATGCCTTCCCGTTTTCTGTCCCCGGATACCCAGGAGACATGTAGGTCATAGGCGTCGTCGAGTCCGGAAATCGGCTTCGGTTGCTCAGCCTGATCAAGGCATATGACTTGACCCGATGCCGGTGCGGCGATGCCTGCCAAGATCCGCGCGAACTGGTCTTGTCCTTGGCCGTCAAGACCAGCAAGGCCAACGATCATCCCAGGCTGCAACTCGAAGTCAAAAGGGGCAGTGTCCGAGGACACGCAAAGCTGGCGCGCCGTGATGATGGGAGGAGCAGTTTCAAAACTTGGATCACTGAAAGCGACCGGCGCAGCCGCCAGGGTCCGGCCCGCCTGTGTCATCAGTTCCAGCAGCCGCGCCTCGGAGATCTCGTGCTTCTCAAGCACCCCAACGGCCGTGCCGTCGCGCAGGATCGTGGCGCGATCTGCAATGCGTACGAGTTCGGCAATACGGTGCGTCACGATCAGAACCGTGCAGCCTTGATCGCGTAGACGTTCAATCTCGGCATGCAGCCGGTTCGTTGCGCCAAGATCCAGAGCAGCTGAAGACTCGTCGAGAATCAAAACTTTGGGCTGACGCAAAATTGCGCGGGCGATCACGATCCACTGTTTGATGTTTAGTGGCAATGTCCCGACATTCGCACGAAGGTCAATCGGATGGCCAACGCAGCGACGTAGAATTTCGTCCGCTTCACGGACCTTTTCAGCGTAGCTCTTCCCGTTCGACAGCAGCCCGTCTGAACCGACATACAGGTTGTCGATGACGTTGGCTTCATCCGCAACGAGGACTTCCTGAAAGATGGTAGCGATACCGCGTTCGCGCGCATCAATTGGAGACGTTACTGGACTGCCGAATACCTCGACGGTGCCCGTGTCATGCATGAGAACTCCGGAGAGGGTCTTCGCCAGAGTGCTTTTCCCGCTGCCGTTCTCTCCGACGATGGCATGTACCTCGCCCGGGTAGGCATCAAAATTGCAGTCCGTCAGAGCACGAGTTTCACCAAACCGCTTGGACAACCCGCGAACTTGAATAGATGTGGGGCTCGTCATGATTTTTCCTTCCGCCCGGGTCGGTAGAGAGGATCCCGGTCGTATTGACCGGGATCCATCGTTCAAAGAAGCATCACTTCGGATTGTTGAAGTATTGCTTTGCGATGTCGTCAGGCCACCACTGATCGGCAGTCGGTTGGATCCAGTCGGTCGAGTTCAGATCGCAATCCTCGGGAAGGGCAGCGTTCACGTCCTCGATCGTGTACGGCAGAACCGGACGAAGCATGGTCTGAATCTTCGGACCTTCGCCGCCCAGCGTGCGCAGCATCACGTCCCAAGCCTGACCCATTTCACGCGCCGGCGGCCAGATATGGAACGACTGCGAGATCCAATCCGGGTTCTTGCGCCAGTAGCAGGCTGCCGAAGCTTCGCCGCCCAAGGTGATCGGGACCATGTCACGGCCCGATTGCAGCATCGCGTTCAGAACGCCATTCTCTTGCGCGGACTGGGTCAAGATGCCGTCCACTTGCCGTGGGTTGGTCGCAAGGAACTTCTGCAGTTCCGTTTGAGCGACCTGATCCGTCCATTTGCCGGCGATTTCACCGATAATCGAAATCTCCGGGTATTCTTCCAGGGCCTTCTTGGCACCCAGATCGAAGCTGTCAGAAGATGCAAAGCCGGGGATACCCGAGACGAGCACAACGTTGCCCTTGCCGCCCATTTCTTCGGCCAGCCATTTGCCCATGTCGTAGCCGCCTTGCATGTGGTTCGCAGCCACGTTGATGGCGTAGGGCGAGGTCACATAGCCAGAGAACGAGAAAACCGGCACGCCTTTGGAGTGGGCGTATTCGATCGTCGGGTTCAGAGCCGTCACGTTCGAGCAACAGATGATGATAGCATCGACGCCGTCATCCACCATTTGGCGCATCTGCTGGATCTGCACTGCATCTTTCAGATCGGATTGCGTCACAACGACTTCCGAAACAAGGCCCGCTTCTTTTGCCGCCGGCAAAAGATTATCCATGATTTCTTTCAGAGACGATGCGCGCCAGGTATTGCCGGCATAGGACGAAGCATAGCCAATCTTCCAAGGCGGCGGATTCTTGGCAGCAAAATCGGCTAGTGGCGACGAGCCCAGCGGAATTTGAGGATCGACCATCTCGTAATGTGGCCGCTCACCAGCGGGTAGATCAGAGATGCCTTCAGCAAAGGCTGTACCACCAGCAATTGATAAGATGCCAACAGAGGCAAACGTTTTCAGAACGTTAGAATAGTTCATTTCTTAGTTCCTCCCATTGATACTTTTGATCAGGATTTCGCCTGTATTTCTTCCAGGATTGGCAGAAGATATTCACGAAACTTCGTGTAGTCCTCGGTAACGGGGAAGTGGCCGAGTTTCTCCATTGCCCAGTATTTCGCGCCGGGGACCTGGTCTGCGAGTTCCTGAGTGTCGCTAGGAGCCGTATTTGGATCGTATTCACCAGTCAGCATGTAGAGCATGCATTTGTCGGTATCGATCGCGCGCGCTTCCTCTTCGGACATGTTGTGATCGTAATAATAATAGTACAGATCACCGGCGAAAACTCCGGGTCCGCCGCAACTATATTCCCACTGGATTTCGCGAACGTTTTCTTCAGGGGCATAGGGTGAAATGTTCAGCATCATCGCCGCACCGACAGAGGTCCGGTTTACGTTGGGATTGTCAAATTCCTTACGGATACCTTCCATACCCACGTTGACGTATTCTTCTGCTGAACGAAGCGCACCTTCAACAGCGATCGTCGCGCGATAATTGTCCGGGAAGTTCGAGGCAAGGTCACATGCCAAGTGCCCACCCATCGAACATCCCATATAGACGGGCCGGTCGAGCCCAAGCGCCTCGGAAAGCGCGTTCGGGAACGCCATCATCCGAGCCTTGGTCATATTGTATTCCTGCTCCCACCAACGAACACCGTAGGGCGGAAGTGACTTCCCGTGGTAAGGGAGATCGAAGGCAATCACTCGATAGTTCTTGGTGACCTCTTCATCGCACAACATGTGACGGTACTGTCGCCCGTCCGAACCAGCAGTATGCCCGACTATGATCGGAATGCCTTCGCCCGCTTCCTCATAGTAGACGCGGTATTCGATGCCTTCGACAGTCAAATAGACGTAGCGGCCAGTGATTGGATCGTGTTTTGTCATACTCTTAGGCCTTCCCGTGCTTGACGTTGCGGAGCAGTGTGGTCATGCGATTCAGGGCAGGAAGATAAGCGAAGGTCTCATTCGCCACATTGATCTTCATTCCATGCTTGACGGCTGCCGACTGGATGCACTGGTAAAAGGGCCGTGGTTTCAATTCGAGCAAGGCCCCCCATTGCCCATCAGTCCCACCGACAATGATGTTGGCTTCAGAATCCGGAACTTCGGTACCATCTGTGATGCCGGCAAGCGCGCCATTTGCAAAGCTCAGCGCCCAGGATTCATCACCAAAATCCAGTCGAATAACGCCTGTCAGGTAGCGGGTTTCTCGCGTGAACTCGAAATCTGCACGTGCAGCTTCAAGAAACGCATTTTGATCAATTTTCATAGGTTCCTCCCTTGGTATTGCTCAATCAGAGATTTCGTCCAGCACCTGCTGGGCACTACGGAAGCTGTCGATGGCTGCGGGAACGCCGCAATAGATGGCCACCTGCAGGAATATCTCTGTGATCTCTTCCTTGGTGAGGCCATTGTTCAGCGCACCGCGAACATGTGTGCGCAGTTCATGCTGCCGGTTCAGGGCAGAAATCATTCCAAGGTTCAGGATCGAACGGTCCCGGCGCGACAGGCCCGGACGGTTCCAGATCTCATCCCAGCAGTATTCAGTCACAAGTTGCTGCATGGGCCAGCTAAAGTCGGTCGCCTTGTCAAGCGATGCATCGACATAGGTGTCACCCAGTACCTCGCGGCGTGTCTTCAGGCCGCGTTCAAACGCCTCACTGCGTTCACGCGCTCCGCCATCTTTTGTAATCGTCATTGAGTAGATCCTTTCGTTTTAGTGCCCGCAAGGAAGCGGATTACACAGACGATTTTGCGAGAAACTCATAGATGCGGGTGTGGTCAGCGCCGTTTCCGATCGCTTCTGCCGCCTCATTCCAAACAGTCGATGTTTGTTTCAGTCCGGAATGGACCTGTCACGCTCTGGTGCCGCTCC
>NZ_JARAMO010000177.1:0-28480 GCF_028807275.1 Mameliella sp. AT18 | reverse complement strand
AGCAGCGCCGCCTCCTTGCCGTGCAGGTCCGCCAACTCGGCCTCCAGCCGCTTGTGATAGACCGTAGTGCCCGAGATATTGCGCGTCCCGCCCGAGCCGGCGCCGGTGGCGTCGATCGCCTCGTGCATGGCCTCGAGGACAACCGGGTGTTGCCCCATGCCCAGGTAGTCGTTGCCGCACCAGACGGTGATCGGTGTCTCGCTTCCGTCCGGCTTGCGCCAGGTGGCATGCGGGAACTGGCCCTTCTTGCGCTCGATGTCGATGAAGGTGCGGTAACGGCCTTCTTCGTGCAGACGGTTCAGGGCGTCATCCAGTTTCGCGGTGTAGTCCACCGGGCTCCTCCTTCTACTTTCGACCCTCGCCAGGGGGCCGGTGCTGCAGTCACACCTTATTCAATTTCATGAATAACTAACGACCGCGAGGTGATGTGTCCACCGTTTAGAACCGGACTATCGGTCGCATCCTTGATCTGAATCAACGGAGTGACCATTACAACTTTGATCGTAGGTACATAATGACGCATATCGGAAACATGATTCATTGCCTTTACCCACACGCGCCCTAACCTGCATGACGTCTTTGCAAAACCGGAGCAGGCATGACAACCCGAAGCGACATCGAGGCCCTGATCGCACGCGTCGCTTTGCGCGACCGCGGCGCATTCGGGGCCCTTTACGATGCCACCAGCGGCAAATTGCTGGCGATCTGCCTGTCGGTCCTGAAAGACCGCGAAGAGGCCGAAGATACCCTGCAAGAGGTCTTCCTGCGCATCTGGAACAAGGCAGACCGCTATGCCGTCACCGGCCACAGCCCGATGACCTGGCTGATCACCCTGGCCCGCAACATCGCCATCGACCGACTGCGTGCCCGGCAACGGTCGCAATCCGGGCAGGACAGGACCGAGACGGATACATTGCCTGATTCCCGTCCCGGCCCCGAGGCTTCGACCATCGCCGCCTCCGAAAGCCAGCGCATCGTGAACTGTCTCGATGAACTGCCGGACCAGCGGGCCAGCGCCGTGCGCGGCGCCTACCTGGAAGGGGCCAGCTACGCCGATCTTGCGGCCAAGTTCGAAGTCCCACTCAACACCATGCGGACCTGGCTGCGCCGGAGTCTGCAGAGCCTCAGGGAGTGCATGTCCCGATGAGCTCCGATCTGCCCGAAATGCCCGAAGACGATGATGACCTGCTGGCCGCGGAATATGTCCTGCGCCTGCTCTCGGCGGATCTCGAAGGCGTCGCCGCGCGCCGCGTTGCCGAAGACCCGGAATTTGCCGCCCGCGTTCACCGCTGGGAATCCCGCCTGGCCGACCTGGCAGAGGAACTGGACGAGGTGAGACCCTCTCCCCGCGTCCGGCGCGCGCTGCTGGCCTCTGTCGGCGGGGCGCCGGAATCGCGCGCCCGACGCTGGTGGCTGGGGGCCGGCCTTGGCGCGGTGACGCTGGCCGCGCTGGCCTATGTCGCTCCCCTGCCCTTCCTGACCCGTGGTCCGGATCTTGGCGCTGAGCTGGCCTCTGCCGATGGCGCCCTGCGGTTCGAGGCGCATGTCACCGGCGAGGATCTGGTGCTGTCCCGGCTCGAGGGTGGTCCGCGCGAAGGCCGCGCGCTGGAACTCTGGCTGATCGCAGCGGATGATCCGGCGCCGGTTTCGCTGGGCGTGCTGCCCGATGCGGAAGTGACCGAAATCGCGCTGTCACCGGCGGTGGCCGCCCGGATGGCCGGGGGCACGCTCGCCGTTTCGGACGAACCGCCCGGCGGCTCGCCCACCGGCGCCCCCACCGGAGAGGTCCTGGCCGCCGCGCCGCTTGTCGAACCCTGATCCGGCTGGACAGTCCCAAGCGGTCTGTTAGCCTCGCCGAAAAATCAGGAGTCCCCATGTCTCTCGACGCCACGCTTGCGCGCATCGACGCCGATCTTCCCGCTGCTCTGGATCGCCTCATGGCGCTCTTGCGCATTCCCTCCATCTCGACCGACCCGGCCTATGCCGACAAGTGTCAGCAGGCGGCGGACTGGCTGGTCCAGGACCTGCAAAGCCTTGGCATCGCGGCGGAAACCCGTGCCACGCCGGGGCACCCGATGGTCGTGGGCCATGTCGAGGGCGATGGCCCGCACGTCCTGTTCTACGGCCACTACGATGTGCAGCCGGTCGATCCGCTGAACCTCTGGGACCGCGATCCCTTTGATCCCGCGATCGAGGAAACACCCAAGGGCCGCATCATCCGCGGACGCGGCTCCTCGGACGACAAGGGCCAGCTGATGACCTTTGTCGAGGCGTGCCGGGCATGGAAGGCGGAACATGGTTCCATGCCCTGCCGCATCACTTTCTTCTTCGAGGGTGAGGAAGAAAGCGGGTCCCCCTCGCTGATCCCGTTTCTCAAGGAAAACAAGGAAGAGCTTAAGGCCGACATCGCCCTGATCTGCGACACCGGCCTGTTCGAAAGCCGCGTGCCCGCGATCATGACGCAGTTGCGCGGGCTTCTGGGTGAGCAGATCACCCTCACCGGCCCGGACAAGGACCTGCATTCCGGAATGTATGGTGGCGTCGCGCGCAACCCGATCCGCGTGCTGTCCCGCATCCTCGCCAACCTGCATGACGACAACGGCCATATCCAGGTGCCGCATTTCTACGATGGCGTGCCAGAACTGTCGGACGAGATGAAGGCACAGTGGGAGGCGCTCAACTTCGATCACGGCACCTTCCTGGGCGATGTCGGCCTGTCAAAGCCCGCCGGGGAACAGGACCGCAGTGCGCTGGAAATGATCTGGTCGCGCCCCACCGCCGAGATCAACGGCATCATAGGCGGCTACACCGGCGACGGGTTCAAGACCGTTCTGCCGTCCAAGGCCTCGGCCAAGGTCAGTTTCCGCCTTGTCGGCCAGCAGGACCCGCATGCCCTGCGCGAACATTTCCGTGAATGGGTCCGGGCCCAGCTGCCCGAAGATGTCTCGGTCGAGTTCCATGGCCACGGCGCCTCGCCCGCCAGCCAGATGCAGACCACCCACCCCGCCTTCGAATCCGCGCGCAGCGTGCTGGGCGCCGAATGGGGGCACGAGGCAGCCTTTACCGGCTGTGGCGGCTCGATCCCCGTCGCGGGTTATTTCAAGTCGATCCTCGACATGGACACGATGCTGGTCGGCTGGGGCAAGGACGACGACCAGATCCACTCTCCGAACGAGAAATACGACGTCGAGAGCTTTCACAAGGGCATCCGCAGCTGGGCCCGAATCCTGGACGCGATCCGTTAGACCAAAGGCAGGCGCCCCCGGCCCACCGGGGGCGTCTTACCGCGATTTTTCACCAAAACCCGAACGATTTGAATGTGAAGGCCCGTTTCGCGCCACATTCTCATGCCATTCCTGCCCGAAAGACCCGTTAACGAATTGGGCATGACCATGCCCTATCGCCCCACCGCCTTCCGCAAGCAGGACCAAAGCGACTTCAGCCGCCGCGTCCGTCGTATCGACCCCGAGGCACAGGCCCAGGGGGCCGCCGCGCGCCGGCGCGCACAGCCCAAGATGCTGACAGCGGGTCTGACCGGATTTGGCGCGGCCTATGCGATCTCTGCCATCGCCACCAACCGCGACCGGATCGAACTGGCCCTCCGGCAGGAAGGTCTGGCACCGGACACCCAGCACCTTGTCCTTTCAGCCCTGACGGCGGCATTGGCCGCAACCCTTGTGATGCTGACCTTCCAGGTCATACGTGCGGCCCTGACAGCCGGCGTGGCCCGCAAGAACGGTCGCGCCTACTTCCTTGGGGCCATTGTGGCCTTTGGCCTGTTCTACACGCCAGACTTCGTGTGGCAGCTGGGCTTTGACCTGCTGGACGGACGGTCGCAAAACGTCCTCGCAAGTGCCGGCGCCTTTTTCGAGGACAGCTTTCCCGGCCTGAACATCGACCAGATCAGCTTTACCTCCTCCGGTGGTCGCTAGGTCTAAATCAATCCCGTGAAACGATCAGGCAGCCGGTACTGTTGCGAATAGTCCGGCCGCTTGAAGGCGTAGAACCCGGTCTCGCCACGCGGACCCCAGCTGCGCGCCATGCGCTTGCGCACCCAGCTCAGATCAAACCCTTCTTCCATCGGCAGATCCGCAAAGGCGTCGAAGACGGCCCTGTCCTCTCCCCGCGCCTCGGCAAACCAGTGACGACCGATCGCGGTATCCTGAACATCCGTCCCGACCTCCTGCGTGACGGCATTGCGGGCGTTCATGGTCTGCACGTAGGTGCCGAAATCGCAGAATTTCAGGTGAAAGAGATACAGTTCATCCGGCGTGACCAGCTTGTCATACTGGGTGAAATGCCCGCCGCGCGCGATCTTGACGCCTTGGCTGATGATGCAGGGCTTGGAGTAGTGCGGCGCGAGGCGCACATGGCGACGCGGACCGAGAATCGGGCCGATGATCTCTTCGGGTTCGACGTCGATCCGGTGGATGACCTCCAGCCCCAGCGGCGTCAGCACGCGGCGCGGTTTCTGCTCCGCAAGGTAATCCAGCAGAGACCCACCATGCGCGGGATCCACCACCACCAGTTCATCCACGTCGCCCACGACCACATGCGTGTAGTAGCAGCGCAGCCCTTGGACAAGGTTGTTGAGAAGTCGCCAGCGCTTCATGTCGAAGTTAGGATGAGGATCGCCGGGTATCCCGATGATATTGCACCCTTCTGCAAGGTTTTCCACATCCTCGCCACGGCCATGATTGACGATGTAGCAATTTTCGCGCCCAAAGGTCTCGCCGTAGTGGCGCAACCAGGCTTTCAGGAAAAAGGCATCCCCGCGCACCATTGTCAGCGCCGCCGCCACCGATTGCATCTGCCCTGGCCTCTTTGTCGTTGTTTTGCCTCGCAGACTACAGCAACGACGGCGACATGAGAATCGCATTTTGGGGAACGGACGGCTAGGTTTGCCCAGGGACCAGCACGAGGCGGACATGATTGGACAGGCAGTCGCGAACACCGGATGGCAGATGGCGAAAGGTCCGCTTCGGCCGCAGCGGTTCCAGGTGTTTGGCGAACGCTCTTCCGGCACGAATTTCGTCAAGCGGCTGGTGGCGCGCAACAGCACCCTGACACCGACCGAGGACATGGGCTGGAAACACGGGTTTCCCCACATGACGGCGATCCCGGCCGACTTGCTGGTGATTTGCTGTGTCCGCGACGCACGCGCCTGGTCCCTGTCGATGCATGCGAAACCCTGGCATTGCCCGCCCGCGATGCAGCTTTTGCCCTTTGCCGCGTTCCTGCGCGCGGAATGGGCCACGATCGCGGACCGCAAACGCTATTTTCCCCAGGTGGCTGAACATGGCGGGATCGGGCAACCCCTGCAGCATGACAGACACCCACTCACCGGGCGCCCCTTTGCAAATCTCCCGGCCCTGCGGCAGGCGAAACTGTCGGGGCTGATGTCCTTTTTGGAACGGGGCTGTTCCGTGGCCTTTTGCCGGCTCGAGGCCGTGCAGGCCGCGCCGGAGCATTTTGTCACCGCGCTGTCCGAGCACTTCGACCTGCCGGTTCATGCGCAGCCTTTCCGGCCGGTGGTCAAACGCCTTGGATCGAAATTCCGGCCTGCCGTGCCAGAGCGTCCCGAAACCCCGAGCCGTTTTCCCGAGGCCGACCTGCCCTTCCTGCGTGCGGGCCTGGACCTCGCGACCGAAGCCCGCCTCGGGTATGATTATTCCTGAGGACGGATCAGCACAGCCCTGAAATCATTGACATTCGTCCCCGTCGGGCCCGGCGCGAAAATGTCGCCCAGGGCCTCGAAGGCGCTGTAGGGGTCCTGCCTCTGGACATAGCCCATCGGGTCCTTGCCCCGCGCCCGAAGCCGGTCAAAGCTGCTGCCGTCGACAAAGGCACCGGCGTTGTCCTCTGTCCCGTCGATGCCGTCGCTGTCCGCCGCCAGGGCAGTGATCCCGGCCAGTCCTTCGATGCCCTCGGCAAACCCCATCAGAAAGGCCGTGTTCCGCCCGCCGCGCCCCGGGTTTTCCCCAAGCGTCACCGTGGTCTCGCCCCCGGACAACAGAACCACCGGCGCGTTGAAGGGTCGATTGCGCAGGGCGATTTCCCGGGCAACTGCCGCATGCACACGGCCCACGTCATAGGCCTCACCCTCGATCGCGTCAGACAGGATGGCGGCCGTCAGGCCCGCGGCTTCGACCCGCTCCGCCGCTGCCTCCAGCGACAGGCGGGCCGAGGCGACGACACGTACCGTGTTCCCCTGGAAACAGGCATCACCTGGGTTTGGCGCAGCGCTGGCATCACTTGAAATATGCGCCATAACCTTTTCCGGCAAAACGATATTCCGCGCCGATATCATGGCCAGCGCATCCTGCCGGCCAACCGCATCCGGAACCGTCGGCCCGGAGGCGACCTGCGCGGGATCGTCGCCCGGCACATCCGACACCACCAAAGAGACCACCCTTGCCGGATGCGCCGCAGCGGCCAGCCGTCCGCCCTTGATCCTGCTGACGTGCTTGCGGATCGCGTTCATCACGCCAATCGGTGCCCCGGATGCCAGCAACGCCCGGTTCAGCGCCTGCTCATCCGCCAGAGACAGCCCCTCGGGCGGTGCGGGCAAGAGCGCCGAACCGCCACCGCAGACCAACGCGACAACCAAGTCATCCTCCGTCAGCCCCTCGACCGCGCGAAAGACCGCCTTTGTTGCCATCAAGCCGGCCTCGTCCGGCACCGGGTGCGCCGCCTCCATCACCGGCAGGTGACGGCAGGGCGTGGCATAGCCATACCGCGTGACAACCACCCCCTCGACCGGATCCTGCCAGTGGTCCTCGAAGGCCGCAGCCAGTTGCGCGGCCCCCTTGCCCAGGGCAACAACCACGATCCGTCCCTTCGGCTTGTCCGGCAAAACCCCGGCGAGCGCCTTTGCCGGATCCGCCGCAGCCACCGCGACCTCGAACAGTTCGGTCAGAAAGCGCCGTTCATCCATATCCTGTCCCTGTTTCCTTCCCGTCGCATCAAGCGGGGATCACGCCTCGGCGTGCATTCGCGCCAGACGTTCGACATTTTCGCGCACATGATCCAGCGGCGGACAGCTGCGGCGTGTCTCAAGCGAGACATGCAGCATGAACTGGTCCCCGGTGGCCAGGACCTCTCCGTCCGACGCGCGCTTCATCTCGTGCCAGAGACGCAGCTTCTTGCCCTCGCCCAAGGTCACGCGCGTCTCGACGAAAATCTCTTCTCCGGCAAGCGTTTCCGCAAGGTACTTGATGTTGGTTTCAGCGGTGAAATAGCTGTTTCCCGCGTCGATATAGGCCTGGTCGGCGCCGACATGGGTCATCAGCTCTTCCGAGGCGTCCGAGAAGACCTGGCCATAGCGCCCCTCGTTCATGTGGCCGTTCAGATCGGTCCAGTCCACCGGCACGATGCGGCGCACGGTCACCATCGGCACGGTTTCCTCCAGCGGGCCGCGCAACCGGTCATCCTGCGCGCGGATCAGCCTGCCCGCCGCCGCGCCCTGCATCTTGAGCGCCCGCAGAATCGCCACCAGGTTGTCATCCCGCAACCGTTCCAGGTCACGGATCGACATGTGACCGGACTGCGCATCCGACTGCTCCGTGATCAGGTCGACAAGCTCGTCGGTGAACTCCGGCACATCCGTCAACTTGGTCCAGGGCCAGGACAGGCAAGGACCGAACTGGGCCATGAAATGCCGCATCCCGGCCTCGCCACCGGCGACACGATAGGTCTCGAACAGGCCCATCTGCGCCCACCGCAGGCCAAAGCCATAGCGGATCGCGTTGTCGATTTCTTCGGTCGTGGCGATACCGTCCTTGACCAGCCACAAGGCCTCGCGCCAGACCGCCTCGAGGAACCGGTCCGCGATATGGGCGTCGATCTCGGCCCGGACATGCAGCGGGTACATGCCGATCCCGGTGAGGATCTCGCGCGCCTTTTCCACGGTGTCCGGCGCTGCCCCCTCGCCCGGCACCAGCTCGACCAGCGGCAAGAGGTAGACCGGGTTGAAGGGATGCGCGACGACGATCTGACCGGGACGCGCCGCCCCCTCCTGCAGCTGCGAGGGTTTGAAGCCGCTGGTAGACGAGGCCAGCACCGCGCCGGGTTCGCAGGCGCCCTGGATCTCGGCATAGACCTTGTGTTTCAGGTCCAGCCGTTCGGGCACGCTTTCCTGGATGAACTCGGCGCCCTCAACCGCCTCGGCAAGGCTGTCGTGGAAACTGATTGCGCCCCGTGCCGGCATCGGTGCCTCGAACAGCATGGGCAGGGCCCGCACGGCCCCGGCCATGACCTCGCCGATCTTGCGCTCGGCCTCGGGGTCGGGATCGTAGACCCGCACCTCCCAGCCCATCAGCGCAAAACGCGCCGCCCAGCCTCCACCGATGACACCACCGCCGATGATCGCTGCCCGTCTTGCCACGTCACACTCCCTGTTTGGTTTCGTTTCCACCCTAAGCGGCCCTTTATCTGACCGAAAGTGCCCCGCGCCCTGTTCCCGCCCTCAGGGGGACAGGGTTTCCGTGTGCCCGTCGATCGCCAGGATCTGCCCGGAAATCTTGCGGGCCGCGGGCGAAGAGAGCCAGAAAACCGTCTCGGCCACGTCCTCTGCCGTCACCCAGCTGCGCAGCGAGACGCCGCGCACGTAAAGCGCGCGCACCTCCTCGGGGCTGAGGCCCGACGCCGCGCTTTCCATTGCGACAACCCTGTCCATCCGGTCGCCCTCGACCGCGCCCGGGCAGATCGCGTTCACCCGCACGCCTGCCGGTCCCAGCTCCATCGCAAGGGTCTTGGTCAGCCCGACGATGGCCCATTTGGCCGAGGCATAGGGCGCGCGCAAAGGGTAGCCATGCAGGCCGGCGGTCGAACTGGTCAAGACGATCAGCCCGTCGCCTTGCGCGCGCATGACACGCGCCGCCCAGCGGCAGGTCAGGAAGGCACCCGTCAGGTTGACGTCGAGACAGGCCCGCCAGGCGTCCAGGTCCAGCGTCTCGATCCGGCCCGCCTGCCCGCCCGTTCCGGCGTTTGCACAGACCAGGTCAACGCCGCCGAACGTCTCTTCGACACGGCCAAGGAAGGCGGTCATGGCACTCTCGTCGGTCACATCGACGACCTCTGCCAGGGCCTGCGGATGGTCGGTGCGAAACGCCTCGACCGCGGAGGCATCGACGTCGCAGACGGCCACCCGGTCGCCCCGGGCAAGACAGCCCTCGGCCATCGCCCGGCCAAGGCCCGCGGCCCCTGCGGTGATCAGAACCCGGGTCATCCCTGCTCCAGCCGTTCCAGGTCATAGCCGTACCAGACAAGGATTTCGCGCGCCGCGCGCAGACGTTCCCCGGGAGTCCCGGTGCGGTCCATGATCCAGACCCGCCGCCCATCGGGATCGCCAAGCGCCGCCGTCCTGTTGTCCGCGTCGATCCAGTAGACCCAGACCGGCGCGCCACCAAGCATCAGCCGTCCCTGCCCCTCATCCGTGACCGGCATCGCGCGCCCGCCAATCACCGCTTGCCCCGCGTCGAACCTCACCCGCGTGCCGGGGTACACCCCAGCGCCCTGAACAACGCGCCAGTCCCCGCTAAGCCGCCCCAGGGCCGCATCCGCCTGCGAGGCCACGGGCGCCGTGGGATTGCGCAGCGGCAGATCGGTTTTCGGCGGGGCGGCAGCGCATCCGGCCAGCGCGAGGACAAGGCACAAGGCCCTCACGCCAGACGCTCCGCGACAACCCCAGCAAGAACCTTGCCAAAGCGGTGATGCGCCTCCGGCTCCCAGTGGACGCCGTCCTTGGGCGATACGGCGACGTGATCGCCGGCGCGCAGGAAACCGGCCCCTTGCCGCTCGGCAGCCGCCTCGATGAACCCTTCCATCCCGGCCTGCCGTGCCTCGGCCCCGGCAAAGACCTCGCGCAGGGCACCGGTTTCCTGCACCGGCACCGGAGAGACAAGGACGATATCGCGCACCACACCTTCGGCCCGCGCCATCAGCGCCAGCCGCTCGACCGAGCGGGCGATTTCCCAGGCGCTGACCGAAAAGCGTATCTTGAGGTCGTTGGTGCCCAGCATGAGCATCATCAGGTCAATCGGTTTGTGGCTGTGCAGGATCGCAGGCAGCACCGTCGCGCCGTTGCGCATCCCGCCCTCGACCACGTCATCGTGCACGGTGGTGCGCCCCGGCAACCCCTCGTCGATAACGCGGAAACCGGCGCCCAACTCGCGCGCCATCACGTCGGGCCAGCGGTCTCCGGGCGGATGGCGCAGGTCCACGCCGGGCGCCGGAAGCGGCGCCGTGCCGTGGGTATTGCTGTCGCCGTAACACAGGATTGTCTTCATGCCACCCTCCCCGCTTTGCGCCCATCCAGACGGCATAGCGACGGGGCGTCAATCCCTCAAATGCACGGTTTCGCCTTGTTTTTCGCGGCGCGACACGGCACAACACCTGCCGTTGACCCTGCGTCCGCACCCCAAGGCCCGCTGCCACACGAGAGGCCCATGCGCGACAGCGATGACCGGACGGCGCCCCTGCGCGGGGCGCGCCACGCGCGGCTGTTCGCGCTCTACCGGCAGGAACGCTTGCCCGGAGACGAAAGCCCTGTCCCCGCAAACCGCGAAACCGCGCTCAGCCCCGAAGAGGCGCGCCGCCTGCAAGAGATGGCCATTGCCTCTCTCAGCCGCGGAACCCCGTGGCGACAACGAATTTTTCGCTTGAATCGGACCGGCTCGCCGGCGGCTTGAAATTCGCCACCTTTTCGAACCGGCGTTTGAGCTCGGCCTGAAGGCTGCCCTCGGCCCCGCCCTGAAGCACCTTGGCGACAAAGGTGCCGCCCTCTTCCAGAACGTCGAAGGCCAGGTGCGCCGCCGCCTCGCACAGGGCGATGATCCGCAGGTGATCGGTCTGCTTGTGCCCGGACGAGGCCGCGGCCATGTCCGACATGACCACATCGGCCTTGCCCCCCAGCCAGGCCTTGACCTTGTCGTCGGCACCGTCCTCCATGAAATCCAGCTGGTGGATCTCGGCCCCCGGGATCGGGTCGACCACTTGCAGGTCGACACCCAGGACAAACCCCTGGGCCTTGCCCTGCTTTTCCCCCAGCGCATTGACCCGCGGCACTGCCACCTGGCACCAGCCTCCGGGCGCGCATCCCAGGTCGACCACACGTGCGCCGGGCACGAGGAACCGATACTTGTCGTCGATTTCCAGGATCTTGAAGGCCGCGCGCCCGCGATATCCCGCGTCCTTGGCGCGCTTGACGTAAGGGTCGTTCAGCTGCCGTTGCAGCCAGAGCGTCGACGAGAGCTTGCGCCCCCGCGCGGTCTTGACCTTGACCTTGAGGTCACGCTGCCCGCGCCCCGAGCTGTTCTTGCCGCCGGATTTACTGCCTGTGGGTTTCTTCGCCATCTGAACGCGACCTTGCTTTGGGAACCCCTTGCATACGCCAATGCGGCGCCACTCGAAAGACCGTTCCCGATCACGCGCTGCCTGTTGCCTTTTCTCGCCAAAGGAGACCAAATGCCGGCGCAGGACCGCAACAGGAGAGACCCATGCCCTATTACGACATTTTCCTTGCTCCGATCCAGGATGACAAGAAGGCCGCCTACGGCGATTTCGTCAAATTCACCCAGGAGATGTTCATCGGCCTGGGCGCGACGGATGTCGTCGATCTCTGGCCCAGCGACATCCCCGATGGCGAGGTCACGTCGCTGCCGCTGGCGGTCAAGGCGCAAGAGGGCGAAAGCGTCGCCGCGGGGTACATCGTCTGGCCGTCGAAAGAGGTCCGGGATGCGGGCTGGGGGAAGATGATGAGCGACGAAGAGCCCTTCGACATGCCCTTCGACGGCAAACGCATGATCTTTGGCGGTTTCGAAGAACTGATGCGGACCACTGCCTGAGGGGTGCCCCCGTCAGAGAGGGCCGTCCTCCAGCACGCCGTCGGCGGACATCTGGGCGTACAGCAGCCCCTCACGCAGACCCCGATCGGCCACCGAAAGGCGGTCGGTCGGCCAAAGCCGCAGCAAAGCCTGCAGGATCGCCGACCCGCTCATGATCAGCGCATGGCGGTCCGGGCCGATGCGCGGGTCCTTGCGGCGGCCCGCCGGTCCCATCGCCAGGTAGCGCTGGATCACAGCCTCGATCTGGTCCGAGGACATGCGCAGCCCGTCCACCTTGGTCCGGTCGTAGCGTCGCAGGCCAAGGTGCGAGGCGGCAACGGTCGTGACCGTGCCCGAGGTGCCGACGATCTGGAATCCCTCGCGCGCCTGTTCGTCCTGGTACGGGGCGAATTCGGCCAGGTTTTCCTCGAAATACCAGCTCATCAGCGCATAGCGCGCGGCATCGTCCATGACGTCGGAAAACTGGTCGCGTAGCGTTGCCACGCCCAGCGGCACGCTTATCCAGTCCACCACCTTGGCCGAGGGGAACGGGCTGTCGGGCGGATGAAAGCCCGCGTGCAGGCGCATGATCGCGCGCGGCCGTTCCCGGGGCGCGACCTTGCTGAGGTCGATCCAGACCAGTTCCGTCGAGCCGCCGCCGATATCCACCACCAAGAGCTGTTCGGTCTTGGTCGAGACCAGCGGCGCGCAGGAAATCACTGCCAGACGCGCTTCTTCCTCGGGCTGGATGATCTCCATCTTCAACCCGGTTTCACGCTGGATGTGGCGGATGAACTCCCGCGCGTTGCGCGCCCGGCGACAGGCCTCTGTCGCGACCAGACGCATCCGGGTCACCTTGTGGCGTTCGATTTTCTGACGGCACACATGCAGAGCCGACACCGTACGCCCCATCGAGGCGCGGCTAAGTCGGCCAGTCTTTTCGAGCCCGTATCCAAGCTGGACGGACTTCGAAAAGCTGTCGACCACATGGAACTGGCTGCCCTTCGGCTGGGCAATCAGCATGCGGCAACTGTTTGTTCCCAGATCCAGCGCCGCATAGAGCGCGTTGGGATCTGGCCGTGATGGCGCGGGGCTCTCGACCGGTTTCGGGAAAGCGCCCGCAGCCTTGGGACGCTTTGGCGCCATGACGTCGCGCCTTTTCCGAGATCAACTTGCCTTCACGATACGCGCCGTTCCCCTATCGCGCAAGCATCATGTATCCGGGGGCCCAGCGGATTGACGAAGTAATCGCGCAGGTAGTCGTACTGGGCGTCCAAAAGCGGGCGCAACCGGTCGATGGTGCGCCCCTCGAGGTCGAAGATCGACAGCTTTCCGCCACTGGAATTGGCATGCGGCATCCGGACGGTTTCGCCGGTGCGTCGGCTCAGGTCAGCGGCCAGCTCGTCGAGTTCGCCGGTGCGATAGACCCGGTCGTAATCGCCACGCAGGTCCGGGCCAAGGAACAACTCGGCCCCCAGAACGTGATGCTTGACGATGGACGACTTGCGCCGGTAGCGCGGCAAGCGACAAAAGAACGTGTCGGGGTCCGGGTTCACCGGCAGGCCACCTGTCGCGCGCACCCTTGGGCTGTCCTTGAGCGCGCGGCGCTTGACGACGATGTCCGTGTAGCACGACATAAGGCGCTTCGCCGGGTCGCGCACCACGCAGAACCGAAAGAAATCGGCGTGTTCGGCCCAGAGCCCGGGATGATACCGCCGTGTCTGGTAGATCCGGTGCCAGGTCTGGAAATCGGGCTTGTCCGGGACAGCCACCCAGGGGTCCAGCATCGCAAGCGCCTTCTTCACCGATGAACATCCCGCCTTCGGCAGGGCGACATAGGCCAGTTTCCAGGCGTCGATTGCGATGACCAAGGCGCATTCCCTTCCCTTGCGTGACATGCGGCTACCAGCGGCATGCGGCAGAATTCGGGCACAAACCTTAATTTTCCTCATCTAGATGGTGAGAACTTCTGACCTTCGTTGCGGTTGGAACCCGGACGCACCCGGCATAAGCTGTCGCGCATGGCGCGGGACAAGTCGAAAATCGACCCGTGCCCATGTCGTACCGCGCGTAAAGAAGCACGAAGAAGCAAGGGAATCGGACCTATGGCAGAGCTGACCATCGTCTACTGGCGCGACATCCCCGCCCAGGTCATCGTGGGCAAGGGCCGCCGTGGCGCCAAGGTCCAGCTGCCCGAACGGTTCGAGCAGGCCATCGACCGCGCCGCCATGAAAACTGGCGCCGCAGAGACGGACGCCTATCTTGCAGAGTGGCGCAAGGTGGTCTCCGGCACCGTCGATGGCGACCCGCAGGAAGCCGCAAACGCCGAAGCCGCACGGCTGGAGGCGGAGTTCGATCAAGAGCGCATCAAGGCGCTCATCGCCAACGACGGCTGGGCCTGAGGCCCGGATCACGACATGACCCTTAAGGAGACGCTCATGGCCCTCTTGAACTTCCGCAAGCGCGACGAGGCCCCCAAAACCGGCAACCCCGAGATGGAGGCCTTCCTGCAGAACTACTCGATCGAGGTCATGCCGCGCACGGCCTCCAAGGTCGAGGATTTCCGCGCGCTCCTGCCCGAGGGCACACGCGTCTACATCGCCCATATCGAGGGCACGCCGATCGAGGAAATGGTCGCCACGGCCAAGCGCCTGTCGGGCGAGGGCTACAACGTGATGCCGCATTTTCCGGCCCGCATCATCAAGGATGCCGCGACGCTGGAAAACTGGATCGCCATGTACCAGGGCGAGGCAGGCGTCGAGCAGGCGCTGCTGCTGGCCGGTGGCGTGACCGAACCGCACGGCGATTTCCACAGCTCGATGCAGCTGATGGAAACCGGCCTCTTCGACAAGGCAGGCTTCAAGCGGCTGCATGTCGCCGGTCACCCCGAGGGCAACAAGGACATCGACCCGAACGGCGGCGACGCCACCGTGATGGAAGCGCTGCGCTGGAAACAGTCGTTCAGCGAACGCACCGACGCGCAGATGGCCCTGGCCACCCAGTTCGCCTTTGACGCCGGTCCGATCATCACCTGGGCCAACCGCCTGAAATCCGAGGGCATCGACCTGCCCGTGCACATCGGCATCGCCGGCCCGGCCAAGCTGCAGACGCTGATCAAGTTCGCCATCGCCTGCGGCGTCGGCCCCTCGCTCAAGGTCCTGCAAAAGCGCGCGATGGATGTGTCCAAGCTGCTGCTGCCCTACGAGCCGACAGAGGTCCTGTCGCAGCTGGCGGCCCACAAGGCGGCCAACCCGGACTTCAACATCGAACAGGTCCACTTCTTCCCGCTGGGCGGCATCAAGACCAATGCCGAATGGGCCATCGCAAACGGCGGCGCCTCGGGCCGTCCCGCCGCGGCGCATGGCTGAGGCATGACCCGACCGGCCCTGCTGTTCGACCTGGACGGCACAATGCTGATGACCGATGACATTCATCGGGAGGTCTTCGTCGACCTGATGGTGCCCTATGGCATCGAAGTCACCGAGGACTTCTACATGGCACATGTGCACGGACGGCTGAACACGGATTTCTTTGCCGAGTTCCTGCCGGATCTCGAAGATCCGCAGGGCCTGTCGGACCTCAAGGAGGCGCGGTTCCGCGACCGCCTGCCGCGTCCCTACCCGGCCATGCCCGGGGCCGAAAAGCTGATCGACCGGGCGCGGGCCGAAGGATGGGCGCTGGCGGTCGTGACCAATGCCAACCGGCTGAACGCCGAGGCCATGCTCGAAGCCGTGGGCCTGCGCGCGGCCTTCGAGGTGCTGGTGATCGGCGAGGAATGCGCCCGGGGCAAACCCGACCCCGAGCCTTACCTGGCGGCGATGCGTGCGCTGGACATCGCGCCCGGCCATGCCGTCGCCTTCGAGGACAGCGCCTCGGGGCTGCGCGCCGCCGCCGCCTCGGGTGCCTATACCGTGGGGCTCCGATCGGGGCTTGCGGATGCAGACCTGCGTGCCCACGGCGCACAGGACACGATACAAGATTTCAACGACCCCGCGCTCGAGGTGATCCTCGGGCGCCTGACAGGAGAGCCAGTTCAATGACCCGCACCATCGTCGAGTCGAAAACCAAAACCGCCGTCATCGGCTTTGACGAACCGTTCTGCGTGATCGGCGAGCGGATCAACCCCACGGGCCGCAAGATCCTGAACGTGGAACTCGAAGCCGGCGATTTCAGCCGCGTCGAGGCCGACGCCATCGCGCAGGTTGCCGCCGGCGCCACCGTTCTGGACATCAACTCGGGCGCCGTCTTCTCCAACAAGATGGCCGAGGATCCGCGCTACGCCGACAACAACTTTGTCGAGCCGACGCTGATGCGGCAGCTGGTCGAAGTGGTCCAGAACGTCGTCGACATCCCGCTCTGCATCGACAGCTCGGTCCCCGGCGCCCTGGAAAATGGCCTGGCCGCCGCCGAAGGCCGCCCGCTGTTGAACTCTGTGACCGGCGAGGAAGAGCGCCTGGAACTGGTGCTGCCGCTGGTCAAGAAATACAACGTGCCGGTCGTGGCGATCTCGAACGACGACACCGGCATCTCCGAAGACCCCGAGGTCCGCTTTGCCGTGGCTAAGAAGATCGTCGAGCGCGCCGCCGATTTCGGCATTCCCGCGCATGACATCGTGGTCGACCCGCTGGTGATGCCCATCGGCGCAATGGCCACCGCAGGCCAGCAGGTCTTTACCCTGGTTCGCCGCCTGCGCGAGGAACTGGGCGTGAACACCACCTGCGGCGCCTCGAACATCTCCTTTGGCCTGCCGAACCGTCACGGCATCAACAACGCCTTCCTGCCGATGGCGATGGGCGCGGGCATGACCTCGGCCATCATGAACCCGGTCGCCCTGCCGGTGAACGCCGCCAAGATCGCCGAGAAAAAGGCCGAAGTTGCCGCCGCCGGGATCATCCTGCCCGAGGACATCGACGACGAGACCTTTGTCACCCTCTTCGGCATGGGCTCGACCAAGCCGCGCGCCGGCAAGGAGATGGAGGCCATCCGCGCCGCCAACTTCCTGACCAACAACGACGACGGCGGCGCCGCCTGGATCGAGTTCAACCGCCAGGCCCCCAAGGCCGGCCAGGAAGGCCGCGGCCGCGCCGGCCGCACCGGCGGCCGCCGCCGCCGGGCCTGAGTCCACAGATCAAAGGCCCGGCCTACCGCCGGGCCTTTTTTCTAACAGCGTCGAGAACAGAGATTCTCGCAGGGGATTCCGTCGTTGTCCCCGTCGCGTACCTTTTGCCCGCATTGAACCAGCTTGAAACAGGCCTCCTCGCAAGAGCGCAGGCGCTTGCAGCTCACGTTTCTGCAGTCAAAAGCCTGCGCCGTCCGAAACTGATCCAGCCGCTGCGTTGGTGTCGGTTTTTCCGGCTCGGCCAGAACCGAGCCTGCGACAAAGACCACCGCCAGAAAGAGCAATCGCCCCATAATACCACCATCATGCGTTAACGAATTGTTAACCTTTGACGTGGTCGTGCAAGCAAGGCAACGGAAATCCTCCCCGAGCCTTTACCAGATCATCCGTCACCCGGACGAGCAAATTCGTCAGAGAGCCAAGCCCAACTGGCGCAGCTTGGTGTTTTCCGCCGCACAGAACAGCCCGTCCCGCAGGCGTTCCGGCGTGCAGGGCAGCCGCAGGGAGGTGTCTGCGATGGCGCTGCGCTCCAGCGAGGTATCGTCGCGCACGAACTCGGACGACATCACGAGGATGGTCAGCATGGGGTTCGTGCGGCGCAGGGACAGCAGGACATCCACCGCCTGTTCCAGCGGCCCGAAGACATCAATGTTCACCAGGAAGGCGGCGCCGTCGCCGTCCACCCGCTCCGCGATCCGCAGCGCGTCGCGGACCTGTCCGAAGACCGTCACCGACGCCACCCAATCGCCCAGCCCGCCAAGCTGGTCCGCGATGCCGTCGTGGGGCGCTTGCAGGATAAAAAGGTCCAGGTCCCAGATCTCCGGCGCGCGTCCGCCGGTGTCGGGGTCGGTGAGCGTGTCATAGGTCGCAAAGGCCCGTTCCGCCGCAGCCATAGCGCCTCTCCGGGTCCGAAGGAAATGAACCTCTGCACTTTCCGTCCAGAGCTCGTTGCGTTTGGTCCCCACGGGCAAAACCTCTTGTTGCGGGCCAGAGCCCGTGTTTCCGTATCTGCTTTCTGTTGGCGGCGTTCAACTTAGTGGTGTGGAAACGATCCCAAACCCCCGCAACGCGGTCAAGCAACCAGAGTAACAGGAGGCCATTTTTCGCCTATCGCGTGCAGGAGCATTTCTGCTGTTGTCAGCGTCCAGCGCTGGAACTTCACCTGGCGGGCTATTACTTCCAGACCACAGTCATTTACGATATTAAATATTTAAATACAGCATATTACGCGACATTCTTAAAGTGTCAGGGGGCCTGAATGCGCACAGAGGGAACCTGAAACAAAGCGACATGAAGTCCTTGCAGACGGTGGCATATTCTTGCCCAAACGCCTTGACCGCCGCACACATTCCGCGCAGCCGCACCAGGACTGCCAGGGAAGCTACCGCTTGACGACCCCCAGGTCCAACACAACCCCCGCGTGATCACTGGCATGCGGACGATGAAGCCCGGTTTCCGGCAGACGCTCGGCGCCTTCCGGCCCCGCCTCCCGTCCCATTCCGGCGCGCAGGACCTGCGGCACGACCCCTTCGAGCCGGGCGGCCAGCATGGGTGAGGCGATCAATCCGTCGGGCGCGCCATAGCGCCGCTCATCTGGCTGGAAATAGGTCCAGCGCTCGGCCTCGGGCAGCCGCAGCATCAGGTTTTCGCCAAGCGCCTCAAGCGGTGCCACGGCCCGTTCGGACGCCGTTCCCGGCTCGTTCAGGTCCCCCGCCACCAGCCACAGCGGTCCGGCGCGCGCCACCAACCGCGCAAGCGCCTCCGCCTCCAGCCGCCGCACCGCCCAGGCCCGCGCCGCATCCGGGTATGGCGCCTTGAAATGCACGACGAAAAGCGTCAGCTCGCCAAAACGCAACTCCAGACCGTCGCGCCGAAAGATCGGTAGATCGCGGGCCATGCCCTCGGGCGGATCGAGACCCAGGTCCTCGGGTGTCACCCCCGCGTGGCTGGCGGCATGATCCCAGGGACTGCGCGACATGATCGCCACGTCCAGGCCACGCCCATCGTTGCCCGGCAGGCACAGCCGCCAGGGATAGGGCGCACAGTGTTGCATCAGGTAGCGGTCGTGAAAGGCATCCAGGCTGGCCTGGTCAAAAACCTCCTGCAAGGCCAGCACGTCGGCATCCGCCTGCGCCAGCAGTGCCGCGGTCAACCGGCGGTCCGCCTCGTCCAGCGCCGGGCTTTCGTCATCGTCACGGTCGCGCGCTCCGAAAACCGTGCCATCCGGCATCAAACGCAGGTTCTGCATGTTCAGGGTCGCGATCCGCATGGCTCACAGTCGGACCGGCCCCACACCGGGGTCAAGCCCGCCCGTGCAACCGGGTTTGACCGGAATCGCTTGTGACGGAATACTGAGGGCGCATTTCTCGGAGTTTTGCCCATGAAAAAGCTTGTTTTGGCACTTTTCGGCCTGCTCGCCCTGCCCGTCCATGCGGCCGAGTTGCGGGTGATCGGCATGACCAACGATGCCATCGACATCCAGGCCCCGGACCCGGCCATCGCCTGCACCCATAGGATCACCGGCCAGTTTGCCCCGGGCGATGCCGACCGCATGGCCCGCAGCCTGCGCAGCTCCATCGAAGGCTGGCGCAGCCAGAACCGGTACGGCGTTTCCGTCATCTGCCTGGACAGTCCCGGCGGCGCCATTTCCGAAGCGTTGAAACTGGGCGCGGTGCTGCGCGAGATGGCCATTGGAACCAAGCTCGAGGCCGGTGCACGCTGTGAAAGCGCCTGCGCCTTGCTGTTTATGGCTGGCAGCTTTCACGCCCATGAAAGCGGCTATTACAAGTGGCGGGTCATGCATCCGACGGCGCGGCTTGGGTTTCATGCCCCCTCGCTGCAGGTCGAACGCGGCGACTACGACGCGGCGACCGTCACCCGCGCCTATGCCCTGGCGATGGAGACCTTGGCCCGCACCGTCGAGGATCTCATGCAGAACCGTGGCTTCGAGGACGGCGAACACCTGAAACCTTCGCTGATCGCCACCATGTTGCGCACCCCGCCGGACCGCATGTTCCATGTCGAAACCGTTGACCAGGCCGGCCGCTGGGGGATCACGATCGGGCCGCTGCGCCCCACGTCCCAGACGATGACAGAGATGGATTTCCGCCGTGCCTGTGCCAACCAGAAAGCCTGGGGCGCGGATGAAAGCGCCACGTCGGACATCTACTGGCAACAGAAATTCGTCAACTGGAAGACCGATCAATGGGGCGAAACCGTCGAGGTCATCACCAATGACATGACCGGCGAAGGCTGCGAATACTCGGTCCCCAAGGGCGCCGCGCGCAGCAAGCGTGTGCCGGTCTCGCAGGTTCAATACGGGTATTTCTCGCTCCTCGAGGCCGCGGATCCGGGACTGCGCCTTGACCGGTTGCCCTATTGATCCGCGACTGCCCCGTTTCATGGGCCATCGGCCCCGGGATGCGGCGGTTATTGCACCAACGCGATCCTGCAATCGGTGCCCAGAGGTGTCAGGCGGGCCGGCGCAATCGCAAGGCCGACGAAATCATGGACGATCGCGGCCAGCAGGTCCTCGACCGGCGAGAGACTGTCCAGGATCGGCGAGAGCAGTCCGCCGACGAGTCCGGTTGTCAGGTTGGCCAGAGGCAACTGCCCCAGCAAGCTCAGCAGAGCGTAATCCAGTTCCGACAAGGTGCCTTCTAGCCGCGGCGCCACAACGGCCGTCCGGTGCCGCGCAATGTCCCGCGCCGTGAACCCGATCTCCTGCGGGGCGGATTGCACCAGCGCGATCTCATCGCGCACGGTCAGCCCCAGGGCCGTCAGGTCGATGTAGAGTTCCACCAGCCCGGCCTGCACCGGATCGAAGATCGCCACCGGCTCGCCGCGCGCGGCAGCATGACAGCCGGAGGCGCGGTCGGTCAGTCTCGCCTCGGCATGGGCGACGCGCAGCGACAGGTCCAGCGTCACCAGGCCCAACAGGTCCAGCCCCTGAACCGCCAGCCGGATCTGCGCGGTTTCCGCATAGGCCTCGGGCGTGCCCGGTTCGACATGGGCGACGACGCGGCGCGGTTCGACGATGGTCAACGACACCGGAACATCGGCCAGTGGCCCCAGGTCCGCACGCAGGTTCAGGTCCAGCACATGTTCGCCCAGAAGTTCGACGGAGCCGAAGACAAGATCGCTGCCGCTGATGAAAGACCCGGGGATACGGGTGCCGATCGCCATGCCCCGGGTGCCGGAATCCAGGTGCAGTATATCGCCCAGGCGCAGGGCTGCATCCGGCGCGTTCACCTCGGCACCGACCGCCAGCGACAGGATCCGCGACAGGGCAATATCCGCATCCAGCACGTCGCCGTAGGTCAACGGCGCGTCGAGATCGACAGAAAGCGTTTCCAACAGCGCATCGGTGCGCAGGAACAGCGCCCCCTCGGAACAGATCGCATCCAGGTCCGCGCCCAGGATCGGCTCGAGCGCACCGTGAAACAGGTTGAGCGACAGCAGGCAGTTGGCCAGGCTGAAACTCACCCTCTCGCGGGCGACGGCGGTGGCCTGACGGGTGATCACGGTGGCCTTTTCGCGGCCCAGGAAACCGGCCACTTGCATATGGGCATCGGCCACCGCCTTGACATGCGCGGCATTGGGGCGCCGCGGGTCCGTGGATGCGGGCGTAAAGACGCCCTGTTCGAACCGGCCCAGCGTCACCTGCGCCGGTTGCAGCGCGCGGGCGGGAAAGAGGTCATTATACGCCACCGACCGGGAGGCCTGGACAAAGGCCCGCTCTTCGTTACCCACGTGGCGGACGGCCTCGAGGGCGGAAAAATCGGCCTGCGCCTGCACATGGCTGCGATGGTCGTTCAGGTAAAGCAGGTCGATGGTCATGGCCGCGCCCAAAAGCAGCGCGGGCAGGATCATCAAGGTGGCCGTGGTGATGGAACCGCACTCGTTACGCCAGAACATGTCAGCCTCCCATGATGAGGGCACGGCCGACGATCACGTCAGAGCCGCCGTTGAAGGCCCGGATCAGGGGGGAGAACCCGATGCTCGAGGCGTCATAGGTCAGCGTCACCCGGCTCCACCCCGGTATCTCGGCGGGGGAACAGGACAGGCCCGTGATCTTGTCGGGGTCGATCAGCGTCAGAGTGGTGACCATCTCGGGGACCAGAACATCCCCCACCTGGCGGCACAGCGCGGGGTGATCCGGCGCCGCGACCCGATGCTGCAGGGCCTGTCGCGCGACCTCGTAGGTCAATTGCTGCACGTTGCCGATGGTGATGACATAGACCGACAACCAGATGCACCCGGCGATCAGGAAGATCAGCCCCGGAAAGAGGATCGAGAACTCGACCGTCGAGCTGCCCTGTTCATCCTTAACGAGCCGAAGGACCCGTGTTCTTGCCGTGGAAACCAACATGCCACTTATCCTGAATTTGAGAAACATCAATTACAGGTTGTAGGAAAAATACGGTCCTCGGGCGCCAGGAATGTGGCTGAAATGTGAATTGTTATCCGGGATGCATCTTTGGGCCTTGCCCCGGTCGCGGTTGGCGCTATCGAAAATCGCGGGAAAAGCCGGGGCCAGGGCCTGTCTCAGGCCTTGGCCTTCTTCTTTTCGGCGACAACCTTTTCGGCCAGATCACGCGCTATGGCAAAGGCGCCCTGGATCTTGTCCTTGTCGCGTTTCCAGTCGCGGCGCACCACGATCTTGTTGTCGCGCACCTTGGCAAGTCCATCCTGTGCCTTGATGAATTCGACCAGCCCCTGGGGCGAGGCGAACTTGTCGTTGTGGAATTGGATCGTGGCGCCCTTGGGGCCCCCGTCCAGTTTGGCAATGCCGGCCTTCTTGCACATGGCCTTGATCCGAACCACCAGAAGCAGTGTGTTCACCTCGCGCGGCAGCTTGCCGAAACGGTCGATCAGCTCGGCGGCAAAGCCTTCCAGTTCGACCTTGGTGGTCAGCCCCGACAAGCGGCGATACAGGCCCAGGCGCACGTCCAGATCGGGCACGTAATCCTCGGGGATCAGCACCGGCACGCCTAGGTTGATCTGCGGCGCCCATTGATCGTCCGCCTCGGACAGGCCATCCATCTCGCCAGCGCGGATCTTGGCAATCGCCTCTTCCAGCATCGACTGGTACAACTCGTAGCCCACGTCGCGCATCTGGCCCGACTGTTCCTCGCCCAGCAGGTTGCCGGCGCCGCGAATGTCCAGGTCCTGCGAGGCAAGGCTGAAGCCCGCCCCCAGGGTGTCGATGCTGCCCAGCACCCGCAGCCGCTTTTCCGCCGTCTGGGTCAGTTTCATACGGGGTTTCGTGGTCAGATAGGCATAGGCGCGGGTCTTGGACCGGCCCACGCGGCCCCGGATCTGGTACAGCTGGCTGAGGCCGAACATGTCGGCGCGATGCACCACCATCGTGTTGGCGGTGGGAATATCCAGTCCGGATTCCACGATGGTCGTCGCCAACAGCACGTCATAGCGCCCGTCGTAAAAGGCGTTCATGCGGTCGTCCAATTCGCCCGCCGCCATCTGGCCATGTGCGACGACGTAGGACACCTCGGGCACCTGTTCCTTCAGGAACTCCTCGACCTCCGGCAGATCGCTCAGGCGCGGGACGACGAAAAAGCTCTGCCCGCCCCGGTAATGCTCGCGCAACAGCGCCTCGCGGATCGTCACCGGGTCGAATTCGGACACATAGGTGCGGATCGACAGGCGGTCGACCGGCGGCGTGCCGATGACCGACAGGTCGCGCACGCCCGTCAATGACAGCTGCAACGTGCGCGGGATCGGCGTGGCGGTCAGCGTCAGGACGTGGATGTCCGAGCGCAGCTGTTTCAGCCGTTCCTTGTGCTGCACGCCGAACCGCTGTTCCTCGTCGATGATCAGCAGGCCCAGGTTGTTGAACCGGATGCCCTTGGCCAGCAGCGCGTGCGTGCCGACGGCAATATCGACGGTGCCCTTGGAAATCCCGTCGCGGGTCAGCGCCGCCTGCCGGGAGGAGACAAACCGCGACAGCGGATTGACCTCCAGCGGGAAGCCCCGGAACCGTTCGGCAAAGCTGTTGTAGTGCTGGCGCGCCAAGAGCGTCGTGGGTGCGATCACCGCCACCTGCACACCCGACATGGCCGCGACAAAGGCCGCCCGCATGGCGACCTCGGTCTTGCCGAACCCCACGTCGCCGCAGATCAGACGGTCCATCGGCTGACCCGAGTGCATGTCCTCCATCACGTCCTCGATGGCACGCAGCTGGTCGTCGGTTTCCTGGTAGGGGAAGCGCGCGGCAAAGGATTCATAGGCCCCCGCCGGCGGGTCCATGATCGGAGCCTTGCGCAGGGCGCGCTCGGCAGCAATCCGGATCAGGCGGTCGGCCATCTCGCGGATGCGCTGTTTCAGCTTGGCCTTCTTGGCCTGCCATGCGCCGCCGCCCAGCTTGTCCAGCAGACCCTCGTCATGGCCATACTTGGACAGCAGCTCAATGTTCTCGACCGGCAGGTACAGCTTGGCCCCTTCGGCATATTCCAGCGTCAGGCATTCATGCGCGGCGCCGGCGGCGGTGACGACCTCCAGCCCAAGGTAGCGACCGATGCCGTGATCGACGTGCACCACCAGGTCGCCGGGGCTCAGCGACTGGTGCTCGGTGATGAAATTCTCGGCCTTGCGGCGCTTCTTGGGCTGGCGGATCAGCCGGTCGCCCAGAACGTCCTGTTCCGAGATGACGGTCAGCCGGCCCTTGTCGCCCGCGGGGTCCCAGGGCGCGACAAAGCCCGCCTCCAGCGACCAGACCGCCAGGTGCAGCCCGCGCTTGTCGATCCGCGTGCCGTTGGCAACGGGGATCGCCTCGGCCAGACCCTCGTCCTCGATCAACCCGGTCAGACGCTCCCGCGCGCCCTCCGAATAGGAAGCGATGACCACCGGTCCATCTTGCAGACATGTCTGAACATGATCGGCCAGCGTCTTGAACAGGCTGATGTTTTCCTGCTGGCGCTCGGGCGAGAAATTGCGCCCGATGCGCCCCCCCGCATCCACCACGCCCGGCCCGCTGGCCTGCGGCAGCGGGTGGAACTGCACCTGACGCTTGCCCTCCAGCGCCGCTTCCCAGGCGCCATCGTCCAGGTACAGGGTCTCGGGCGGGATCGGCTTGTAAACCGTGCTGCCAAGGGTCTTTTTCTGGCTCAGGGCGTGGCGGCGCGTCTCGTATTGGTCGGCGATACTGTCCCAGCGCGACAGGCGCGAGGGCGTCAGCTGATCGTCCATCAGCACGGGCGCAGCAGGCAGGTAATCGAACAGGGTTTCCAGCCGCGCGTGGAAGAAGGGCAGCCAATGTTCGACGCCTGCGTGCTTGCGCCCCGCGCTGACCGCCTCGTAGAGCGGATCGTCGGTGCCCGCCGCGCCGAATTCGATCCGGTAGTTCTGCCGGAACCGCGTGATCGCCGCCTCGTCGAGGATGACCTCGGACACCGGCGCCAGTTCGACCACGTCCAGTTTCTCGGTCGTGCGCTGGCTGACCGGATCGAACCGTCGCGCGCCGTCCAGGACGTCCCCGAAGAAATCCAGCCGCACCGGCCCGCCGTCCCCCGGCGGGTAAATGTCGATGATGCCGCCCCGCACCGCGTAATCGCCCGGTTCGGTCACGGTCGGCGCCTGGCTGAACCCCATCCGGACCAGAAAGGCGCGCAGGCCCGCCTCGTCCACGCGGTCAGCGACACGTGCGGCAAAGGCCGCCTCACGCAGCACCTCACGCGCGGGTAGGTATTGCATCGCCGCAGAGAGCGTCGTCAGCAGGACGAACCGCGACGGCCCGCCATGCACCAGCCCCGCCAGCGTCGCCATGCGCGCGGCAGAAATGTCGGCATTGGGTGAAACCCGGTCATAAGGCAGGCAGTCCCAGGCCGGAAAGTGCACCACCGGCATGTCCGGCGCAAAAAAGGCCAGCGCATCGCGCATGGCCGCCAGCCGCTTGTCGTCGCGCGCGATATGGATGACCGGCCCCTTGGCCTTGTCCACCTCGCGCAGCACCAGCCGGGCGTCAAAGCCCTCGGGCGCGCCGCCCATGATGATCCGCTGCTCTGTCATGGAGGCTCAAATGGCGCGCTGCGCGACCGGCGTCAACCTGCCCTTTGGGCGGATCAGAAAGGCAGGACCGTCAGGTTCATGTACATCCCCCACAGCGCGGTGACAAAGATCGACACCATCCCGATGAGTTGCGTCAGCATCCGGTGGATGCGCAGCCGCCGCCACAGCGCCTCTCCCTCGCCCTCGCCTTCACGGATCAGGCGGGCCGACCGCACACTCAGCAGCCCCACCAGCGTCATCGGAAAGGCCAGCAGAAAGACGGCCTGCGCGAACTCGATCCAGTAGCCCGGGTAGAACCCGAGGATCGCCACGCCCGACAGGAAGGCCGATCCGATCGCCACCACCCAGAGGCCGGATTCCTCGGCGATGAACAGCAGGCGGTTGGTGTTGATGCGCACCAGGTCCTCGAGATCCTGCGCCGCCTGCCCGCCGTTGCGGCGGGCGCGCGCGACCATGTCATAGGGCACGCCCATGACCCAGTGGCTGGTCGAGGACCAGAGCACGGCAAGGACGATCCAGAACCACAGGTTCGAAAAGCTGCGAAGGTCGATCAGCTCGAATACGGTATCGTACCAGTCCATGTGCCCTGTCCTTGCCTGTGACCCGCCTCATAGCGCGGGCCAAACCAAATGCCCAGAGGGGGCTGGACAAGCCCGCGCGCTCGGGTGCATCCCTTGGCCGACCAATGACGGAGCGCCCGATGCAGCCGACCTTTGCCCCCTTCCCCGCCACCCGCCTGCGCCGCCTGCGCCGCACCCCCGCGATCCGCGCATTGGTGCAGGAAACCACGCTCAGCCCGGCGGATTTCATCTGGCCGGTCTTCGTCCGCGACGGCGAGGGCGTGGTGGAGCCGATCCATTCGATGCCCGGCGTCAACCGCCTGTCGGTGGACAAGGTGGCAGAGGCCGCGGTCGAGGCGCAGGCGTTGGGAATCCCGGCGATCTGCCTCTTTCCCTACACCGATCCCACGCTCAAGACAGAGGATTGCGCCGAGGCCTGGAACCCGGAAAACCTCAGCAACCGCGCCACCCGTGCGATCAAGGCGGCGGCGCCCGACATCGCGGTGATGACCGACGTCGCGCTGGACCCCTACAACATCAACGGCCATGACGGTTTTGTCGAAGATGGCGAGATCGTCAACGACCGCACTGTCGAGGCGCTGGTGAAACAGGCCCTCAGCCAGGCGGAGGCCGGCGCCGACATCATCGGCCCCTCCGACATGATGGACGGGCGCATCGGCGCCCTGCGCAGCGCGCTGGAGGGCGCGGGCCACCAGAACGTGCTGCTGCTGAGCTATGCCGCGAAATACGCCTCGGCCTTCTACGGGCCGTTCCGCGACGCGGTCGGCGCCTCGGGCGCGCTGAAGGGCGACAAGAAGACCTACCAGCAGGACCCGGGCAATTCCGACGAGGCCATGCGCCTGATCGCCCGCGACCTGGCCGAGGGCGCGGACATGATCATGGTAAAACCGGGGATGCCTTACCTGGACATCTGCCGCCGCGCACACGAGATGTTCGGCGCGCCCACCTTTGCCTACCAGGTCTCCGGCGAATACGCGATGATCGCGGGCGCAGGCGAACGCGGCTGGGTCGATGGCGAAAAGGCCATGATGGAAAGCCTGATGAGCTTCAAGCGCGCGGGCTGCGACGGGGTACTGACCTATTTCGCGCCCGAGGCGGCCCGCCTGCTGAACGGGTGATCCCTTCCCCTGTCGGCAAGAGGCTTCCGTGCGGTCTCTTGCCGACAGGCCACAACATGTCGTGACAACCCTTGCCCCCCTGCCTATATTGCGCCGCAACCGGCGAGACAGCCGGACTTGAGGCTATTCGAGGAACAGGCGGACCCATGACACTCAACAGACGTAATGTGACCTTCGGGCTTGGTGCCACGCTGGCACTGGGCGCATGCAACGGCGTCGGAAGCGGCGGCGATGCCCGCATCGACGCGCGGGTCGACCAGACCCTGTCGCGCCTTTATGGCGATTACCCGGCCACCCGCGACCTTGCTGCGAAATCCGTCGGCATGCTGGTCATGCCGGTGGTGACGGAGGCGGGTCTCGGGTTCGGCGGCGGCTATGGCCGCGGTGCCCTGCGGATCAACGGTGCCTCGGTGGACTACTACTCGGTCGCCAAGGCCTCGGGCGGGCTGCAGATCGGCGCGCAACAGTATTCGCACGTCCTGTTCTTCATGACCAACAGCGCGATGGAAACCTTCCGCCGCTCGCCCGGCTTCGCCGCGGGGGCGAACCTGGAATACGCGGTGCTGGAACGCGGCGAGACGCTGGCGGCGGAAACCACCACCTCGCTGGCGCCGGTGATCGCGGTGATCTTTGGCCAGGCCGGTCTGCGCGTCGGCGCGACCCTGGAAGGCGTGAAATACACCCGCATCATTCCCTGAGACCCGGGCCCGGGGGCGGCCCGATCACGGACCGCCCGTTTCCCGATGTCTTTCCAAAAGCCTAACGCGTTGTACGTTTTGCCGGAATCGACGTACAAAACGTACGTTTTGT
>NZ_JARAMO010000176.1:0-1850 GCF_028807275.1 Mameliella sp. AT18 | reverse complement strand
GACACGCTGGGCGGCAACTCCGGCTCGCCGGTCTTTCGGATCACCGACCGCAAGGTCGTGGCGCTGCATCATGCGGGCGACAATCGGACGGGCTACAATTTTGCCATCCCGATGGCGCGTATCCTCGCCGAAAGCGCGGTGCTGAAGGCGGCGGTGCCGGTGGCGCCCGTTCCAAAGGCGCCGCAGGTGGATGCCCGTTGCGAAGCGATGCTGGAGGCCGCACCGGACTATGGATGCGCAGGCTACGAGACCTTTCTTGAAACCTGCGAGGCGCATCCGCTGGCGGCAATGGTGTCGCGTCACGCGGAGCGGGTCTGCGAGCTGGAGGCGGCGGAGGACGCGCGCCGTCTTGCCGCCGTGCCGGAAGAAAAGGCGCCCGACGCTCCTGCGGTGGCCAAACCGCCGATTGAAGAAACCGCGCGCGACGATGCCCTGCCTGCCGACCCGGATGCGCCGGCGCCGGAGGACCCGGCGGTGGACATCGTCGACCTCGACGCGCTGTCGCGGGATGAGTTGGAAGACTGGGCCAGAAAGACGGCCCGCGACATCGAAGAGGTGCTTGACGATACCGGATGGGCCCGGGCCGACGCGATCAACGCGAGAATCCTGACCGAGATGTTCGCCGAGGCGATGGACGAAAACCCCCTTGCTGCGCCCGCGCGCGCGGCCGTCGCGCCTCATGTGGAGAAGATCCTGGAGATCCATGCCGAGGTCGAGGCGATCTACGGGGCGCGTGACCTGGAGGACAAGAGGATCCTGGCGCGGGTGCGGGGCGACCTTGCCGTCATTCGCGAAGGCACAGAGGCCGCCGCGCGCGAGGCGGCGGCGGACTTGCTGGCGAAACTCCAGCTTTACAAGACTGAGAGAGACCGGCTGTCGCCGCTGGCGACGGAAGCAAAAGAACAGCGGAAAGCGGCGATGAAAGCCTTGTCCGCCACGCTGATCGAGCCCGATCCCGGCCCGCTGGCCGGGTTGCAGTTTGTGATGCGCGAGCGCACCACGTTTTTCACCGAGGACGAGTTGGATGACTCCAGCGCCCTGGATGTCGCCTATCACTTTCTGCCCGCACCAGATGGGCATTTGGCCTATTTTTGGTGCGAGGAGGGCAACAGCAAATGCTTGGGCTTTGTGCAACGCGACGGGTACAAATTCGTCGCAGCCGACTATTCCGCGAGTGTCTTGGAACCGGGAAAGGGCGCAACCGCGGCGGACATCCTGAATGACCGCGCCGCCTCGAAAGTTGAAACTACGGAAGAGACGGGCGGTCCGTTCTACCCGATGCGCAACGGCAAGCGCTTGACATGGAACGAAAACTGGGACTGGGACACCGATCCCGAACCAGAGGCTATCTATCGCATGTCCCTCGTGCAGCGGTGCTGCGAAATCTATGCCACGTCGAACTCCGGGCGGCGGTTGGTCTGGGAAATCGAATACACTTTTGAAACCGACAACCTGCAGGCAAGCTATACCGATTGGTTTGATCCGGGTCTGGGCTGGGTCATCAGTTCAAGAGGCAGGCAGGTCCAGACAGGCACGAGCAAGGGCGAACGCAGCAGATCGATCAACAAGACCCTGAGGCGGGTGATTTCGCGCCCGGATTGAGGCCAGAGATTCCGGACTTGGCGGAATGGGGTGACGGAGCGTAACCTTTGCGCACCCTTTTTCCGACGAGGCCACAAAATGCGCCATTCCGTCCTGAGTGTCTTTCTGACCGCCATGCTCGCCGCGCCGCTCGCCGCGCAGCCGGTGGAATTCGATCCCGCGGATTTCGGCAAGATCGTCGTGGCAAAACGCCAGTCGGCGGGCACGGGGTTCGTGTTGGAACAGGCCTTTGGCGACTACCAGAACGA
>NZ_JARAMO010000175.1:0-34675 GCF_028807275.1 Mameliella sp. AT18 | reverse complement strand
GTCGGCGTCGGCGTCGGCGTCGGCGTCGGGGCAGGGCGCGTGCGCAAGATGTTCGAAGCCGCGCGCAAGGCCGCCCCGGCGGTGATCTTCATCGACGAGCTGGACAGCATCGGACGCACGCGCGGCACCGGCCTCGGTGGCGGGCATGACGAGCGCGAACAGACGCTGAACCAGATCCTCGCGGAACTCGACGGCTTCGAGAGCAAGGAGGCGGTCGTCGTGCTTGCTGCCACGAACCGGCCGGACGTGCTGGACCCGGCGTTGCTGCGTCCCGGGCGGTTCGACCGGCATGTGGAACTGACCCTGCCCGATCGTCAGGCCCGTCGGGCGATCCTTCGGATCCACGCCAGGGCGTTGCCTCTGAACAATCCATCGGACATCGACACCATCGCCGACGGCACGCCGGGATTTTCCGGCGCTTACCTGAAGAACCTGTTGAACGAGGCAGCGATCAACGCCGCCCGTCCTGCTGGCCGTTGGCGGCTATTCCGGCACTCGCAAGAGCGTTCTCGCGCGGGCGCTGGCGCCGGGGTCCGGGGCGCTGCCTGGCGCGGTTCTGATCTCTTCGGATCTCAAACGAAAGGCGGGGCTTGGCTCTGCCAAACGGCTGGATCCGGCGGCCTACGCTCCGGAACGGCAGGAGGCAGTCTACGAGTCCATGTTCGACCGTGCCGAGGCGATCCTTGGGGCCGGGCACTCGGTAATCCTTGACGCAACGTTCCTTGACCCGAACATGCGGACCAGGGCCGAGGCGGTGGCAGCGCAGGCGTATGTTCCGTTCCTTGGCGTCTGGTTCGACGCGGCGGCGGACATCCTGGAGGGACGGCTCAAGTGCAGGACGGGAGACGCGTCGGACGCTGACGTGACGGTCCTGAAAACCCAACTCTCCGCGGATACGGGCAAGAATTCGTGGCGGAGGATCGATGCCTCCATAACGCCCCCGGCAATCAGGAACACTGTTTGCGACGCTTTGGTCCTTGCGCTTGGCCGAACCGACGGGGGTAGCATACGCCGCGAGGCGATGGTCGGGGACACGACGGAATTCGTGCAACATTGATGGCTGTCAATGACCAGGCCGCCCAGTGCCACATACTGGCATGACTGACGGATGAGCGGATTGGCCGTAGTTTCGGGAGTTGCGTTCCAGGACGCAGCGAGGTGGGGCAATGGTTCTGTCTGGGGCAAAACTCCGTCAGAGAGGTGCGCCGGAACCCCGTCTGAATGCCCGGAAAGACTTGGGGATTGGATCCGGTCGGGGTGTAGCGGCTTGTATGACGCAAAGTTTTTATGACGCGTGGCCCGGCGGTGACCAGGAAAAGCCGCCGGGCCTATTGCGTCACTATGGCATTCAGTGCAGCCTGGGACCCGGCCTGGGCCGACGTGCAACCCCAAACGTGCTGCCGCCCGTATTCAGTCTCGTCCTGCCGCAGCCCCCAATACCAGCACCGGACAGCGCGCGGCGATCACGACCTCACGAAGACCGTCCATCGTCTGCACCGGCCCTTCCGCAAGATCGACGATGACGGCCCGGGCGCGGGCCCGGCTGATCTGGCCGGGGAGGTCTTCCTCGTCCGCGCCGGTGTCGGTGAGACCGGTCCGGAAATGGCGAGCCAGTTCCTCGCCGATCTGCGTGGCCTCGCTCGCCGATGCCGTGGGTGACAGGACAAGCACGACGGGATCCCTTTGCGCCGGACGGTACCGCTGGCCGAGGACAAGCAGGTCGGCGCCAAGTGCCGCGTGGCAAAGGGCAGGGACCAACTCGCCGCTCTGACGCTCCATCGACCATGTGAGCTTGTGGCGTTCGGAAATGCGCGCCAGAGAGCGGCCAAACGCCTTTTGTTCGCTCTCGAACATGGTTTGCATGCGTTCAAGCGAAGGGGCGTCCCTGATCTGCCCGCTTTCGGTGACAAGGCGCTGGCCTTCGCGCCGGACGAGATCGAGAGCGAAGGGGTTTTCGGCCAGAAACCCGGTGAGTTTCGTGGCAAGCGACCCGGCCAGGTGATCGGCGATCTCCAGCGCGGCGCGGGCATCGGCGAAGCTTTCGGCGCCGATCAGCAGCCGGCGCTGCGAACGATCCGCGGGGCTCATGCCGGAGGCCCCGAGCCGTCCCCGGCATTCCGTTGTCCGAAGGCGCGTCGCTGGGTCGCGAAGGCCCGCAACGTGGCCTCGACAAGGCCGTTGACGGATGTTTCCGGAAATGCGCCTCCGGCGCCGCGGACGCCGGCCTCGCGACCGGTCAGCAGGGCAATGCCTTCGTCGATCCGCTGCACCGGGATCACCCGGAAGACGCCGTTCCGGGCAGCATCGGCGACCTCTTCGCGCAGCATCAGGTTATCGACATTCGACGCCGGGATCAGGACGCCCTGCCGACCCGTCAGGCCACGCCGCCTGCAGGTTTCGAAGAAGCCCTCGATCTTTTCGTTGACGCCGCCGATGGCCTGGATCTCGCCGAACTGGTTCACCGATCCGGTCACCGCAAGGCCCTGGTCGATCGGCAGGTCCGCCAGGGCCGAGAGGAGCGCATAAAGCTCGGCCGAGGATGCGCTGTCTCCTTCGATGCCGCCATAGCTCTGTTCGAAAACCAGGCTGGCATGCAGCGAGAAGGGCAGGTCGAGGGCGAATGTTCCCGAAAGGTAGCCGGCCAGGATCATCACGCCCTTGGAGTGCAGCGGCCCGCCAAGCTCAACCTCGCGCTCGATGTCGATCAACTTGCCGCCGCCCAGGCGCACCCGTGCGGTGATGCGGGACGGGTAGCCGAAACTGTAGTCGCCCAACCCGATCACCGACAAGCCATTGACCTGGCCGGTCCTGGAGCCGTCGGTGTCGATCAGGATGGTGCGCCGCTCGACCGCCTCCTGGAACCGATCCCGGATCCGCGAGGCCCGCCTGTCACGCTCGACAATGGCACGGGTCACGTCGGCGCTTTCGATCCGGTCGTGTCCCGCCAATCCGGCGTAATGCGCGCCCTCGTGCAGGATGTCGGTCAGAGCCCCGATGCGCAGGGAAAACTTGCGTCGGTCCGCGGACAGGCGCAGCGCTTCTTCCAGCAGCGAAGTCACCGCGCCGGCACTGAGCGCGCAGAGCCCCTCGCGCCGCGCCAGCGTGCCGATCAGGCGGCCATAGAGCGCGGTGGACTCGCTGGTCCGGCTCATCGAGGTTTCGAAGTCGGCCTGCAGCTTGAACAATTCCGGGAACTCGGGGTCGAGATAGGTAAGAAGCGCATGCAGCATTCGGTCCCCGACGAGGACAACACGCACGTCGAGCGGGATCGGGTCCGGTTCCAGCGAGGTGGTCGAGGCGAGACTCAACCGTTCCGCCAGCGACGAGATCGAGATTTCCCGGCTCTTCAGGCATCGCTTCAGGGCTTCCCAGGCGAAAGGATCGCTCAGAACCTGCTGCGCATCCATGACCAGGTAGCCGCCGTTGGCACGGTGCAGCGCGCCGGGACGGATCATCGTGAAATTGGTCAGCAGGGCGCCCAACTCGGCAATGTGCTCGACCCGGCCGGTCAACTGGTCCAGCGTTGGCTGATCCTCGCGAATGACGGGCGCGCCGCCGGTGCCTTCGCTGCTGACCATGACGTTTATCGCGTAACGGTCGAAGGCCGAGTCTTCGTGGTATTTCCGGACCGCTTGCGGAAACGGCCCGTTGTCCTGTTCCGTCGCGGCCTCAAGGAAGAGTTCGGCATTTGCGATCACGTCCTTCTGAACGTCCACGAGGTATTCAGCGAGGCCGGCGCGCTTGGGCAGGCCCTCTTGCAATTCCTCCATGCGGGCAGAGACCACATGCTCGGCGGTCTCTGCATTGAGCTTTTCGATCTCGCGGCGGCTCTCGCGGTCCAGCTTCGGGGCGTTGCGCAGGACCTGGGCAAGGTCTTCCTGAAGCCGGCCGATCTTTTCGTTGATCGACTGTTGCTCGGTCTTTTCCAACGCTTCGAATTCGTCCGGGTTCAGGACCTTGCCGTCACGGGCTGCCGCGAGCATGTAGCCCATGGGCGTGCGCACCAGGGCGATGTTCTCCTCGTGGGCCCGCTCCGCGAAAGCCGCCATCGCGGCGTCCTGCCGATCGGAGTAGTCCGCTTCGATCGCGCGCCGCCGGGACTGATATTCATCGGCCTCGAAGGACGCCGGTATCTCCGTGGCCAGGTCGTTGACGAATTCCGCCATTGCCTCGGCAAGATGGATGGCCGTCCCGGGCGGCAGGCGCAGACAGCGCGGCGCTTGCGGGTCTTCGAAATTGTTGACGTATACCCAATCGTCAGGAACGGGACGGCCTTCCGCGTGTTTCGAAAGCTGCTTGTGCACGGCGAAATGGCGGCCGGTTCCCAACTCCCCGAGCACGAAAAGATTGAACCCGTGGTGCTGCATCCCGGCTGCAAGGTCGATCGCGGCGGTGGCGCGGTCCTGACCAAGGAAGGCGTCGAAGGTCTCCACTTCTGCGGTCGTTTCGAAACCCAGGCTGTCAGGATCGATCCTGGTCCGCAGTTCGGCGGGGTCCAGCGCGGCGACCGAACTGTCAGTGTTACCCAAGGTACCGGCTCCGTCTCATGGCGTGACTTCCAGCTGGTCGATCACCTTTTGAACCCCGGGCGCCGACCAGGCAGCCCGCTCGGCGGTGCGTCTTTCGCGGATGGTCCGGACGCGACCCTCGAACGTCACGGACCCGTCGATTGCGACAACGCGGATGGCCGATGCATCCTGCTCGGCGTCCCGCAAAAAGGCCTGTCGGATCAGGTTCGCAACGTCTCTGGGGTCAACCTCAGGTTTGATCTTTATGTGGTTGTTTACACCCCTCACGCCGATCAGTCGGCGCACGGCCTTTTGCGCCGCCGAAGCCTGGTAGCGCCACGCGACGTCGCCTTCCAGCGTCACCCAACCCTTCGTGATCCGCGGGTGAATCCGGGACTCGGGGATAGAGGTGTTCCATTTGAGCGTGTCGACTATACGTTCCGCGATCTCGTCGTCGGCGGTGATGTGCACGCCCACCGGCCGTACCTCGATCTCGTCGGCGATTGCGCGTGCACCTTTGACACCGTCGACGAGGTCGATGGCCGTTTCCTTCTCCGCGTATGTCTGAACATGCCCGGTCAGGGCAATGACGCCGCCTTCGACGGCGACGCCGATATCTGCCGAGTCGATGGCTGGCCCGAAATCGAGGGCTTCGATGACGTCCTTCCGCAATTGCCTGTCGTCCATCGCAGCCTCACCTGTATCGACAATCAACAATGATCGTAGCGCGTTGCGGGCGGCGACGGCGTTGACCGCCATCAATGCATGGTCGGGCATGTGGCAGATGCTGAGCCCCATGCAGACAGGAACCGAGAACATGGAAAACTTGACAGGCCGGCTGGCAGAGAGCGACGCGCTGGACGACGTCCCGGACCTTCGCGTGCCGCAGCGCACGGTATGCTTCATCGTCGAACTGGCGCATGACCTGATGGGCAAGACCGCCAGTACCGCTGCCGAGGATACCACAGATGACGCCAACCCCGAGGCCGACCTTCTGGAGGACCGTGGGAACGACCCGGTCGAACAAGAACTCAGAACCCTGATCGACGATCTGGACGAAGAGGCCCAGACCGATCTGGTGGCGCTGATGTGGCTGGGACGGGCTGAGGGAGATTGGTCGGAGGTGCGGGCCTTGGCGGAACAGGAGCATACCGCCCACACGGCGGATTACCTGCTGGGCACGCCGCTTCTGGCTGATCTGCTGCTCTGTGGATTGGAGCAGCTTGGTCTGGATTGCGCGTCTGAATAGGCCGCTTCCGCTATTGACTGCCATCAATGAAAGCCTGCCGGGACGCTGATACTCCTGCCCTATCGGCGGGAGGAGCCAAACGGAGAAGGACCGCAGGGAAGAGGCCTCAGGGCGTTGGATCGCGGAACGACGGACCGGGCAAGCGTCGAGTCCCGCCGGTCGGGGGCTGTTCGGTAACGGGCGAGCGCACCTGGGGAGACCTTGGTTGTAGAGCGCGTGCCGACAGCCCTGCGCCACCTCCTCCAACGATTTTTGGCATTTTTTTTATTTCAGGCCAGGCGATTTTGCGGTTGTCCGGGACGGCCCCCGGCATCGTGTAGGCCTCGCTTGTCCGCCGTGTTGTTTCCCCTAGGCCGCACTGGAAACCGTTTGCATTGACAGAGGACAATGTTCCGGATCCTCACAAAACGATACTCCGGCCTTGACGCTGTTTTCGAGGAGTGCCACGCGATGGCGGGAGCCAAGGATGACCGGACGATCGACGCGGGTGACGAAGCCGACCTGGCACCCGAGAGCATGCCTTGGGGTTTTGTCACGAACCAGCGGGATGAATTGCGCTGTTGCGGGTGCGACGCCGACAATCCGCTTGGTATGCAGCCCGACCTGACCCTCGAAGTGTTGCGCGATCTCGGCCTGAACGACGATGAGATTGCCAGATACTTCGGGATGTCTACGTACCGGATTTCGGCCTGTCTTCATGACGGTGAAATGTCTGACCAGAGCCTCCAGTTTCGCGAATTGGCGTGGAGGATGCGCGCCAGACTTTGCGGCAAATTGGGCCGTTGACCAGGATAGCTTGCTTGATCCGTTGTCCGGGGTCTTCCCGCAGCACCTCTCAAAGCTCTGCTGCACCGATCTGGCGCCTGTGTAGTAGGGATTGCGCACCGTCAATGCCGGAAAAGGTCGTGCCTCTATCATCAAGCCGTTGGTATGCAATTCGGAGGAAGCCATGACCGACAGTGAGTTGAGACAGGACATCATCGACGAACTGGATTTCGAGCCAAGCATTGATTCCGCCGAGATCGGCGTTGCCGTGGACGGTGGCGTCGTGACCTTGACGGGCCACGTCGAGACCTACACCGAAAAGGTGACCGCCATAGAGATCGTGGAGACCGTCAAGGGCGTGCGGGCCATCGCCGATGAGATCGAGGTCCGCCCCATTGGCGCGAACGCGACGGCCGATAACGAGATCGCCAAGCGGATCGTGAATTCGTTCAAGTGGAACACCTCTGTTCCGGAAGATTCTCTGCACATCACGGTAAACAAGGGCTGGGTGACGTTGGAGGGAGAGGTGTCGTGGAGGTACCAGGCGGAGACCGCGGCAAAGGCCGTGCACAGCCTTGCCGGCGTCAAGGGCGTCAGCAACTTCATCAAGGTCAAGCCTGCGGTAAAGGCGACGGATGTCTCTGAACGGATCAAGAAGGCGCTCTTGCGGGATGCGGAACTGGATGCTTCGGCCATTCATGTCGAGGTACGGGACGGCATCGTCACGCTCGAGGGCAAGGTCCGTTACCTGGGTGAACGCAAGTCAGCAGAACGAGCGGCCTGGGCCGCACCGGGTGTATCCCAGGTGATCGATCACCTTACCGTGCTGTGATGCGGACACAGGAAGGCGCGTTTGCCCTGTAGCGCGCCTTGCCGACTGCCTCTGTTCCGCCGTCAGGCGCCGTGCGCTTCAGTCGGTCGGCTTCTGAATGGCCAACATCAGCTGATGCAGAGAGGCCGGGTCGCCCAGTTCCGATCCGCCGGCTTCATCGGCAAGGGCCTCGAGATCCCTGATCTCCACCACGCGGGGCTGAAGGATGTCGATCAGGCCGTCATTCGCGAGCGCGTGAAAGGCACGGCTGACGGATTCCAACCGAGTGCCCAGCAGGTTAGCGAGATCCCGCCGGCTCAGGGGAATCCGGAGGCGGATTGCATCGCCCGCGATCGAGGTCACATGATCGACGTTCTGGAACCGCGTGCAGAGCAGAAGGAGGAACCCGGCCAACCTTCCCCGAACCTTGGGGTTCGCCAGGATGATCATCCAGTCCCGCGCCCGGTCGAGTTCGTTCAGGAGGTTGAGCAGCAACAGGCGGTCCAGGTCCGGCGAGCGCAGCAGGATCTCCTCGAACGGGCCGCGGCGAAAGGTAAAGAGTTCAACCGAAGTGGCGGCCTCCACGTTGAAATGCATCTCGCCATCGAAAACGTGACCAAAGATGTCGCCTTCGACCAGCAATCCGACGAGGTGCCGACGGCCATCGGAAAGGGTCTTTTCCATTCTGAGAATGCCGTCGCGGACAATCCCGATGAAGTCGGAAGGCCGGTCAGCCTCGGCGATGGTTTGGCCTGCCTCGTAGGATTTTTGTCGGCAAATCGCCTTCAGCGCCTCCCGTACGTCCTCGGGCAAGGTGTTCAGGTCTGAAAGGTCGCTGAGGGCACAGGTCTGACCGGGAGACCGGCTGCCCCCCTTGAGACTTCGCTGCATGGTCAAGGCCTCCAATCGTGAGTTGTGCTCTTGTCCGGAGGGCCGTTCGGAAACACGGATTGCCGATATGAAAGAATACGATGAACACACCATCGACCAGCCGAAATGGCCCCCTGCCGCGACTGGTCATCACATCCTGACAATCCAATATGCCAATGACAACTGTCAATGACGACCGCGCCGTCCGGTGATTTCCTGCATCCAGGGAGACTGTCCAAAGGGGGGAGAAGACATGAGCCGATCGAGAACCTGGGCCCTGATCATGGATTCCGTTCGGGCGCGGGTGTTGCGCGGCGTCGAAGGTGCCGATGGCGAAGAGCCGGTCGAACTGGTCAGCCGCGCCAAATCCACCCATCTGCGTGACATCATGGCCGACAAGGCTGGCCGCAGTTTCTCATCAGACGGCAGCGGTCGACGGTCGGCGATGGAATTGGGGGCCGATCCGATACATCGGGACATGCAGGAATTCGCGGTCGACACCGCCGAGTTCCTCGAACGCCACCGACGGGCGGGGGATTTTGCGCGGCTTGCAGTCTTCGCCGAACCGAAAATGCTTGGCATCCTGCGCACAGAGTGTCCTGCCACGCTCTGGGCGGCCGTTTGCCTGGATCGTCCGCTGAACCTGATCTCGTTGCCCGAACGCGAGCTGCGCGAGCGCGTTCTGGAGCAAATCCAGAGCAATGCCTGACCTTGCCGATATGCCAAAGGGAGGAGAGGTCGATGACCCGATCCGGGACAATCTCAAGAAATGAACTTTGCAATCGCTGCCAATTGGGCGGCCTTAGCCTCTGTAAAGGCATTCGCGCGTATTCCGAGCTCTCCCGAAAGCGATCCGGGCCAAGGCTTCGCGCGGTCACGACGCAGACCACTCTTGTGGAGGAAAACGAGAATCCGCAATTCTCTGGCATCCTGCGCACAGGCTATCTTCGCGCCGAACGGATCCTTGCGGACGGGCGACGCAGCATCATGGGATTCTTCGCGCCGGGGGATTTGGTGGGGGACGTGATGGGGGCGGTTGGTGGTCCGGCTCTCGTCTCTGCCACCGATGCCGAGATCTGCACCCTCGACACGGCGGCCCTGCGCCTTGCCATGCGCGAAGACCCAGACCTGAATGCTCACTTCATCCGGGAAGCCATCAAACAGCACACGCGCCAGCTCGAGATGATCTGGAGGCGGGGCGCACTGAACAGCCGCGAGCGCATCCTGGCCTTCATGGTCATGGCGACCGAGTTCATGCCGACGGACCCGCAGCCTGACGGCAGTCTCATCCTGAAGGTACGGGTCTCGCGGCGTGATTGGGCGGATTTCTGCAACACGACGGTCGAAACGATCTCGCGGACCGTGACCTATCTCTCCGAAAAGGACATGGTCGAATCGCTTGGAGACGGCTGCTTCAGAATTCGCGATTTAGGCGTTCTGGCGCGTCTCGCCGGGCTGGACCTCCCCGATGATTATCCTGCAATGTTGGTAAGCAGCGCCCAAAATCGGGCCGACAAACCAAGGGTGCCGGCGGGCAAACGGGGCAGCGACAGCCTCGTCCCGAAACCGGTCTCCGGGTCGGTCAGCCTAAGGAATTGAACGGGCAGGAGAGGTCAGGAGTCGTACCCGCCAAGTCGCTTTCGCAGATCTTCGATCTGGGCGCTGAGATAGTCCATCCGGAGGCGTATGGCTTCGTCGGACCGTACTCTGTCCGTCACGTCGACTTGCGCGCCAGTCAGCCGGATCGGCTGGCCCTGCGCGTCATGCTCCACGACGCCGCGGACAAGGACGAAGATCACGCTGCCATCGGGCCGCTGGATGCGCCATTCGCCTTCCAACTCGCCATCCTCAAGCGCCCATTCGATCTGTTCCGTCGCGTGCGGCAGGTCGTCGGGATGGATCATGGCGATCCAGTCCTCGTAGGTGCCGCCAATGGCACCGCCGCGCAGGCCCAGCATGCCAAGGGCCTCGGGGCTCCATGTCACCGAGCGATTGCCGATCTCCCAATCGAAGGTCGCCACGCCGGCGGCTTTCTGCGCCACCCGCCGCCAGCGTTCGGACTGGCGCAGCGCCTCTTCGTCCTCCTTGCGTTTCGTGATGTCGCGCCAGAAGACGGCAAGCCCCTCGGGCACAGGGTAGGCCCGCATGTCCAGCCAGTTGGTGCCGCCACCCGGGAACGTGTAGCAATGTTCCAGTGACACCGGCCGCTGTTCGGCCAGCGCGTGCTTGTAGAGCCGACCGATCTCGCTGTCCTCGGTGCCGGGATAAACCTCCCAGAAGGGCCGCCCCCGGATTTCCTCCAGCGGGCGAGCGTCCAACTCCAGCGCCGCGCGGTTCTGGGTGAGGATCCGGAAGTCGTGATCCATAAGGCCAAAGGCCTCGCCCATGCCGTCCAGCACGTTGCGCAGGCGTGTTTCACTCTCGCGCAGGGCGGATTCGGCGCGGGCGCGCTCGACGTCCGCCCACAGGCGTTCGGCCACCTCCTGCAGGACCCCGACCTGCAGGTCGGTCCAGTCGCGCGGCGTGGCCGCCGTGACGCAGAGCGCGCCGAACAGCCTGCCGGACTTCATCAACGGCACGCCGACGGAGGCAATGATGTCCAGGGCAGTCGAGGCTTCGCGGTCCACGTCGGGAATCAGGGGCGAGGTCCGGGTGTCGGAAACAACGTGGCACTCACCGCGCCGCAGGATGGCGAGCGACCACCCGAAATCGGCCAGATCATGCGCGCCGACCAACGACGGAGCGCCGTGACGGACGTAATCCCGCGCAACCCGCGCAACGCCAGCGGGTTCGTCGATCTCGACGTAATAGGCGCGGTCTGTATCCAGAAACTCCGCCAGCAGGCGGCAGCATTCGCCCTCGATCGCGACAGTGTCCGACATCGGCCGTACCGTGTCGGCGAGTTTGAGCAGAAAGGCCTTGCGGGCCTCGCTGTCCCGAAGAGCCCTTTCGGCGCGGACACGGATCGTGACATCCTTCATCACGGCCAGCAGCATCTGCCCGCCCTCGTCCTCGCGCTCCTCCACGCGGGTCACGAACATCTCCAGCACCATGCCCTGCGGCTTGGATTCTCGGACCAACCGGAGGGGAACTCCGGTTTCCAGCACCCGGTCGTAATCGTCGTACCAGTCCTCGACCTCTTCGGGAAAGTTGTCGCGGATCGACTGCCCGCTCAGATCTGGAATGCCGAACATGGCCTGCATAGCCGGGTTCATGTTGATGTAGCGGTAATCGCGCAGCCCGTCCGAGCGCAGCGGCAGGCGTTCGAACAGGCACACGCCCTCGTCGATCGACTCGAACAGCGCCCGGTGCCGAGCCTCGTTCAGGCGCAGCGCTTCGGCGGCGCGTGCCCGCTCGATCGCTTCCCAGATGCTGACCGCCGCCTCGTGGGCGAGGGCGATTTTATCGACGCTCCAGGCATGGGGCGCATCAAAGCGAACCGTCATCACGGCAACAAGACAGTCCTCGCGCAGGACCGGCACGGTCAGCTGCGCGCGAAAGGACGTGACGGCATAGCGCAGGACCTCGGCGGCCACCTCATCGGGTGGCGATCCATGGTCGGCCCGGACGTCCGGGATCACCAGGGGCATACCGTTCATCAACTGTTTCAGCGCGGCCCCCGGTTCGCCTAGGTGATGCGTGGCCGGTTGCCGGGACGATGCCTCGCCGCGCTTGTATTCGCAGCGTTGCCGGGTCACGCCAGCATTGAGGTCGACGTCCGAAAAGCTCGCCCAGTCCGCGTTCACTATTTCGCCCAGCCACCGCGCGCCGACCGTCCGGATTTCCTCGGGATCGTCGAGACGGCGGAGCGCATCGCTCAGGAGCAACCGGAAACCGTTTCGCTCATGCCGTTCGGCTGTTCGCTCCGGGTGGTGGGCCTGTTCCAGGTCGCACTGGACAAGCACGCCCTGCACCAGGCCGTCTTCGCCGGGCATGGCGATGCAGGACAGGGTCGCACCATGCCCGTCGGTCAGCAGGCGCCATGTCATCGGCAGCAGGACATCCGCCATTGCGCGGCAGTCCTCTGGCGCGCCGGACGAGAGCACCCGGTCATAGGCCGACCGAAGGCTTGGTTGGTGCGCGACCAGTGACTGCCCGAGGCCCTGGGCCTGCAACGGGCCAAGCGCCCGCCGCCAGGCCGCGTTGAAGATCATCGTGCCAGAGGCGCCCCACAAGAAGCAGGCTGGCGCCGTCTGGCGCAGGACAATGCCCACGGTCGTGCGCAACCGGACATCCCATGTTTCAACTGGTCCTGTCGCCGTAGATGACCAGTCGACTCCGGCGAGATCGGACAGGATATCCTGCAAGTCGGCAAGCCCTTGCATTGGCCGTGATGCTCCTTTGGCGGCGTTACAGTGCGCGATCGGGTGACACCGCGGCACCTTGCAAATTTTCCACACGCCGAGGTTCCTTGTTGTCAACGGCAATCTGCCGCGCGGCCGCAAGGCGGTGGAGCCGATGCCACCCGGCGCGTGTCTGGTCATCCATCGCTCTTGCGAACGCGCGTGTGGTCACCTTTCATCTGCGCGGAGAGGCATGCATTGACCCTCACGAGCCGGCAACATTTTCGCTGCCACTTTCATGTGACCCAGGGCGCGGTGCCTTCCAGCCCGTGCGGCGAGGCTTTTCGGGCCTCGTAGTAGGCTGTGCAGTCATCCTCTCGTCCGCGCATAACCCGTTTGCCAACCAGCGGGCCGCGCCGTTCCGTGACCACGGTCCGGCGTCCCTCGGGCGCGTCGTCCTGGTGAAAGTAGATCAACACCTAGTCGTGGGTCCGGTCCAGCTCATGCGCCCGCGCGGTATTCGAGAACATCAGTGTCAGGTGCCAACTGCCACGTCGAGCATGCAGGATCGGCAGCCAGGCTTCGCCGGTCGGGTTGAAGCGGCGCGGCGCGATGGTCCGCAGGTCTCCGGCGGCGGCCCTTGTGCGATAGAGCGCGTCTGCCTCGAGCAACAGGGCAACGGGCGGTTCGGTCTCCGGCCCGGCGGGGCGCGAAATGCGGCGCATCCCGGCCATCCGCTGTCCAAGCGCGGAGAGGATCGCCTGACGGCGCCGGTCGCCGATCCCGGGCACCTGCGTGTCGCCCAGACGCAGAGCGGTCTCAAGCTCCTCGTGCGTCTCGACCTCCAGCGTTTCGGCCAGTCTCCGCGCCAGTTCCGGTCCGATGCCGGGGATGGTGCGAAAGGTCGCCTCCGGGGTCGCCGTGCCCCTCAGCCACTCCAGTTGGCTCCTGCAGCCGGTCGTCAGCATCTCGGCAATCGTCGCGGCGACACCCCGCCCGATACCGCGCAGGCGGATCAGCGCGTCCAATCCGCCGTCATGGAAGACCTCCGCCAGCGATTGGGTCAGCCCGTCGATCTCGTGCGCGGCGTCGTGGTAGGCGCGCACACGGAACCCGTCCTCGCCCTGCGTCTCCAGGAGGTCCGCGTATTCCCGCAGGCGCGCAGCAATCGGAGCGTTCTCCAGGGTGGCCGGGGCAGGGCGCCTGTCCGGGTCAGGCATAGGCGTCCATCGCCCCGCGCGCCGGGCGGTCCTCGTCCTCCTTGACCTCGGCCATCGTCGCCTCGGTCAAGAGCAGCGTGCCCGCCACCGACACGGCATTCTCCAACGCGATGCGCAGCACCTTGGTGGGGTCGATGATCCCCGACTCCAGCAAGTCGGCATAGACATTGCGCGCCGCGTCAAAGCCCCAGCCACCCTTCCCCTTGCGCATCTCGGCCAGGACCACGCCGCCATCCATGGCGGAATTCTCGGCGATCTGCCGGGCGGGCGCGGCCAGCGCATGCGCCAGGCAGAGGATGCCTGTCCGCCGGTCGCCTTCCTGCTGTGCGGCGGCCGCCTCGACCGCCGTGATCGCGCGGACGAGGGCGAGGCCGCCGCCGGGCACCACGCCTTCCTCGACGGCGGCCTTGGTGGCGTGGATCGCATCGTCCAGCGCCTCCTTTCGGGATTTCAGCTCGGCCTCGGTCGCGGCACCAACGCGAATGACGGCGACGCCGCCCGACAGCTTCGCCAACCTTTCGCGCAGTTTCTCGCGGTCGTAGTCGCTGCTCGTCTCGTCGATGTGGTGACGGATCTGGCCCACGCGGGCCGCGATTGCGTCAGCCGCACCGGCGCCGCCCACGATGGTGGTCGTGTCGCGGTCGACCCGGACCGAGGCAGCTTGCCCGAGATCGGCGAGCGTCAGCGTCTCAAGGTCAACCCCCAGGTCAGGCGAGACCACCTGGCAGCCGGTCAGCACGCCGATGTCCTCGAGTAGGGCCCGCCGCCGGTCGCCGAAACCGGGCGCCTTGACCGCAACGACCTTCAGCGTGCCGCGCAACTTGTTGACCACCAGCGTGGCCAGGGCCTCGTCGTCCAGATCCTCGGCCACGATCAGCAGCGACCGCCCGGCCTGCATGACAGATTCCAGGAGCGGAACCAGCGGCTTCAGCCCGCTGAGCTTCTTCTCGTGCAACAGGATTGCCGGGTCTTCCAGCCGTGCCGTCAGCGTCTCGGTGTCGGTCACGAAATACGGAGAGATGTAACCGCGGTCGAATTGCATCCCCTCGACCACGTCCAGCACCGTTTCGGTTGTGCGCGAATCCTCGACCATGATGGCGCCCTCGTCGCCGACTTTCTCCATCGCCTCGGAGACAAGGTCTCCGACCATTTTGTCGCCATGGGCCGAGATCGTCGCGACCTGCTGTTTCTCATGCGCGGATTCGACCGGCCTCGACAGGTCGCGCAGCGCCGTTTCGGCGGCTGCAAGCCCGCCCTCGAAGCCGTGCTTGAGATCCACGCCCGAGGCGCCAGCCGCGACGTTCCGCAGCCCCTCCGCGAACAGTGTCGCGGCCAGGATCGTCGATGTCGTCGTGCCGTCCCCGACGGCCTCGCCGGTGCGCTCTGCGGCCTGCCGCAACAGCTGTGCGCCCATGTCCTGCTCCGCCTCCTGAAGGCGGAACTCCTTAGCGATGGTCACCCCGTCGTCGCAGACCAGAGGCGCGCCGTAGCTGCGCTGTATCAGCACCGATTTTGACCGGGGACCCAGCGTGACCCGCACCGCATCGGCCAGCGCCTGGGTGCCTGCCAGCAGCTTTTCCCGCGCGGCGGAATGAAACAGCAGCTTCTTGTATGCCATGACCTGACCTCGTTGTGGCGCCCTGCCGCGCAAGGATTGCCGTCCTGTGTCGACTTGGCATTGACGGCCATCAACCGGGTGGCGCCCCGAGCGTGTCCGTCGCCTGCAGTTCTGCCGCGGCCTGCATTGCATGACCGATAGGCGGATGGGCGGCGAAGGCGGAACGCGCTTCTGCCGGCACAGCGCAGCAGCGCTGCGGAGGTGATTGCAAACAACCCGGCATGAACCGCGCCGATCCAGGCGAACAGGCTCACTGGCCCGAAGCGGTCCGCCACCAGTCCGGCCAACGGCGGGCCGATCAGAGCACCATTTGTAAGCCCGGTGCAGAAACTGCCTGCAACGCCCAGCGGAGCCATGCGCAAGAGGCGCCGGACCGATGTTGTGCGGGCCGCGATCGTGGGCGGCGCCACGCGGGTCAGCGTGATCGGTATGACCGAGAGCGAAAACGGCTGGAAGCCCCCGAAGGCCGTAGCCGGGAACAGCGCCTTGCCGACGATCAGCCCGGTCCAGGTGGCGGCCATGAAGATCCCCAGTATCCGCCCGCGCCGTTGCCTGTCGGTCGCGCCGTTCATCCAGCATTCGAATACCCTGAAGAGACTTGCAAAGCACAAGCCCTGCACCACACGCAGGGCATAACACGAGGCCGGCGGTGTCAGGGGATGCGCCAGGATGGCCACTGTGCCCGACGCGGGACCGTCGCGGGAAACCAGACGCAGCTGGTCAGGAAGCCGAGATAGTAGGCCCGCCCAGCAGGCCGATGCCCATCGGCGAAAACCCGGCCAGTCCTGCACGGACGGGCAGGAGCAGGCCCTGCAACCCGCTGCCGATTTCCAGCAGGACGACGGCAGCAAGCACGGATCTCAACGACAGCATGACGGCTGGGTCTCCCGCGTCGGCACCAACTGCGAGGCCGCGCCCCCGAATTGTCCCGCGTCAACAGAGATCGTTGATGGCGATCATTGAGCGGCCCGGGAACGATCCTCACAATTCAACCGAGCCCGGTTGGCGCCGCAGGAAGGATTCGATGAACCGCAGACATGTCCAGAACGGCAAGGCCCTTGTCGCTTGCCACTGGTTGCGCGTTTCTACTGCGGTTGCGGTGATCCGGCGCCATCTGAAACCACTGATAGGAGTTCGGCGGGATGGATGTTGACTTGCCTCTCGAAGGTCCAACCGGCCCTCTTCCGGGGAGTCTGCACTTGGTCGAACGGCCCCGCGGGCTGGTCATTTTTGCTCATGGCAGTGGCAGCAGCCGCAAGAGCCCTCGCAACAGTGCCGTCGCGGCCGAGCTGCGGGCGGAGGGATTTGCGACCTTTCTCTTCGATTTACTGACCGAAGCCGAGGCCGCGAACAGGGCGAATGTCTTTGACATCCCGCTTCTCGGGCAACGGGTCGCGGGCGCGATCGGCTGGGCACGTGCGCGGGCCGATCTGGAGTCCTTGCCGCTGTGCCTTTTCGGCGCGAGCACGGGCGCCGCCGCCGCGCTGGAGGCGGCGGCCCGAAGGCCTGACGATGTCGCGGCCGTCGTCTCGCGAGGTGGCCGCCCCGATCTTGCGGGCAAGGCGCTGAGCGCGGTGCGTTGCCCGACTCTGTTGATCGTGGGGGGGGGCGGACAGCCTGGTGCTCGCGCTCAACCGGATGGCACTTGCGGAATTGCGATGCCGGAAGATGCTGCAGATCGTCCCCGGGGCGACGCATCTGTTCGAGGAACCCGGCGCGATGCGCCAGGTCATGCAGCTGACAACCGAGTGGTTCCGGGGGGGCGTCGCGGGGCGCCGAACGACTGAAACCGGCGCGGTCCGGCGCAACCCTGGCGCGTGAAGGCGCCCCTCGACGGAGTGCCCTTCGCGCAACGGGCTCTCAGCGGAGAGGCGAAGCCCGCCGAACGAGGCGGCAAATCCGGGCAAGCAGCCCTGGCGTGCGGGTGTCGATGGAGACGTCGCCGCACGACCGACATTGCAGGGTCGGGATGCCTTGGGTCAAATGACGCTTTCCGGCCTCCATATCGCTGCAAGAACGTCGCCGTGGGAGCGCAGGGACTCGGCCTGATCGGGCACGTCTTTTGGCGAATGCGGTGGCACGGGACATCGAGGATCCCCGGGAGACCGGCGTTCGGATCAGGTTGGCTCCGATGGTGACCAGGATTGGGGCTGGATCTCCGTCGAAGCCAGAGCATGCCACGCTTGGCGGCACAGTGACGAACAGCCGGTGTCTCAGGCTGCCTTGACCTCGATCTTGCGTTCCTTCTGCTTGGCCTCTTCGCTCTTTGGAAGGGTCACGGTCAGCACGCCGTTGGCGACGCTCGCGGCGACCTTGTCCGGATCTATGCCAGAGGGCAGGGGCACGCTGCGCTGGAAGGAGCCGTAGCGCCGTTCGCTGAGAAGGTAGTCCTCCTTCTCTTCCTTCTTTTCCTCCGACTTCTCGCCACGGATGGTGATCGTGCCGTCGTTCAGCTTGATCTCGATGTCGTCGGCGGTCATGCCGGGCAGCTCTGCCGTGATGCGGTATTCGCCGTCGCAATCGACGACTTCGGTGGCGGGCGACATGAACCAGCTTTCGCTGGCGGGGAACATGCTTTGCATCCGCCGCGACAGGGGGTGCCGCCATGAACCGGCGCCGAAGTCGTCGAACAGACGGTCGATTTCATGCCGCAGCGACACCAGCGGTGACCATCCCTCGGCCTGTGCAGGCGCCGTGGCGTGTTTGTCCTGTCTGACCTCAATTTTGGATTTGTCCTTTGACATCTTTCAAGCTCCCTAAGTGGCAACTACGTTTTCCCGGTGCGTTCACCAGAACGATTCCAGTCTCGAACCAGGGCGACTTCCTTGCATTGACGGCCATCAACCGCTTCGGTGAATGGCGCGAAAGGCGGCCAGCCGCGGTCGACCCTGGTCGTCTCAAGCCCGGACACACGGCCCTGCCATGACCCTCTTGCGGATCAGGGCATCGACGGCCGGCGAGGGTTCGAGGTCGCGGTCAGAGATCACGGGATCGGTCTGCATCGTGCGGTCTGCGTCACGGACAGGGGCGGACGTAATAAGTACCGTCGCCGCGGGCATAGGCGCATTGGTCGGTCGCGCTATTTTGCGCCACGATGGTCCCCGCTGCAGCCCCGGCGAGCGCCGCGATCAGCGTCCAGTCGTCGTCTGCATCCAGTGCCTTGGCCGTTATCAGCCCGGCGGCAGCACCGCCGGTCAGGCCGACGATGGTGCGCTGCTCTTTCGTCAGATCCTCGCACCCGGCGACAAGAAACACCGTGGTCAGGGCGGCAAGTCCAAGTTCTTTCATTTCTTTCTCCGTTCGTTTCTTTGGGGGCGTTCAGTCGGCGCAGGCCCGGTTCTGCGCGTCAAAGGTGATGGTCTGCCACCGCATTCAACAGTTCTCCCGACAACGCGCGTCCGACCGAATGCGCGAGTCACCAAGGCTGAGCATCAAGACAAGGCGCTTGCCGACGCCGATCACAGGCAGGCGGCGGAGCTTTCTCCGGTCCATGAGGTGGATCGCGCCCTCTATCTCCATTTGAGCCTCCATGCTCTTCCCACACCGGGAACGGTAGGCTCGCCAGGCCGGAACATCATTGACGGTCATCAATCGGGACAAGCCCTGGCGCCGTCGACGGGTCCGGGGGATCGGAGCCGTCGAGTATGACCGCCCCATCCGCTCCCGAAACGCCGAACGACTGCGCAAAATGGCGCGAGGTCACCGGGTCATGCGGTTTGGCCTGCCGGTCCTGGGCTGGTTGGCCATGCCCGCCCTGGGTACGCGGCGTCCCAAAAGGTCCGATCCGGAAAAAGCGAAGAAGAACGTTCAGCCATGTCACCGCACCCGCAAGCTGCGGCATTGACGTTGGTCAATGCGGGTCGTGCTCGTTCATGGGATTCTGGACAGGTTGCGCAAACACCCGAGAGAGGGACCCATGACAGTAACCGATATCTCGACGCTGGATCACGCACCGCAAGTCTTTGCCGAGTGGCTGAATGACCTGTGCGAAGATCTCGATTGGGAAAAGCCCCGCGCCTACCTTCTGTTGCACGAAACGCTGCATGCAATCCGCGATTTCCTGACCGTGGACGAGGCGGCGGATCTTGCGGCGCAGCTTCCCGTTCTGGTCCGCGGCGTCTACTTCGAGGGTTGGGACCCATCGAAGACTCCCACGAAGTCACGCGGCAAGGGCGATTTTCTCCGTCGTATCCAGGCGCGTTTCGACAAGGACCCGCTGCAGGACCCGGAGCGTGCGGTCTCCGCCGTCTTCGACCTTTTGCGCCGTCATATCTCCAGCGGGGAATTCGACCAGGTGCGGAAGGCAATGCGCAAACCGATCCAGGAGCTATGGGAATGACCCGATTTCTTGGCAACGAGGCGCTGACGTCTCTGAATCCGCTCATCGCGGAGCCGAGGTTCCGGCAGGTGACGCTGGCCGAAAAGCGTGCGTTCCTCGAAAGCGGCCAGGCCTGGCCCGGTGAGCCGCCGCCGCGCTGCATCGAGACGCAATCCTCGCTCGCCTTTCTCACGCGGGACCGGGTCTGGAAACTGAAAAAGCCGGTCAGGTTTTCGCATATCGACTTGCGGGCGTTGGTCGATCGTAAGGGCTTTTGCGAGGAGGAGGTGCGCCTCAACCGGCAACTGTCCGGCAGCCTCTATCGCGGCGTCACGCCTCTGGTCCAGCGCTGCGATGGCACGCTGGCGCTCGGGGGCGCAGGGCAGGCGGTGGATTGGCTGGTCGAATCCATCCGCATGCCGGCCAACGCGATGCTGGACGTCCGCCTGCGTCAGGGGCCGCCACCTGACCTTGAGGACATTCTCGCGATTTCGGACCTGCTGATCGCGTTCTATCGCAGTCGCCCGACCGTGCCCTCGGATGGAGCGGTCTACTACCATCGCCTGTTGCAGGACAGCAGGCTCAACGCGCAGAATTTGCGGGAGATGCAACGCGAATTGCCGGTTCCGCCCTCCGACGAGGTGCTGCAGTCAGGCACGGAGGCGCTCAAGCTGTGCCGGGCTGAGATCCTCGCGCGCGCCAGACGTGGTTTGATCTTCGAGGGCCACGGCGACTTGCGTGCCGAACATGTCAGCCTGGCGGACCGGTCGGTGGTCTTCGACCGGATGGAGTTCGATCACGGCAGTCGGTTGGTCGACCCCTATGAAGAGTTCAACACACTCGGATTGGAATGTGCCCTGGCGGGGGCCGGCTGGATTCGTCCGGTGATGTTCCTGCGGCTCGCCTATGCCGGGTTTGCGGCGCCCGGTTGTGCGCTGCTCGCCGCGTACGGCATCAATCGCTGTCTGACGCTCGCGCGACTCGCGATTGACCACTTTCGCGACCGTGACATGAGCTCGCCCGCGAAGTGGCGGGATCGGGCCCGGTTCCACTTCGACGCGGCGGTGGCGCTGACAGAGCGTTTCCAGAGCTTTCGGGACTGCGCGCCCGGTCAGGACGGTTAGCGTCGCGGCGCGCGGTGGCGGACGGGCCCGCGCGTTGACTTTGGTCAACGTCATCATCGTCGGGGACAGGTATTTTCGAACGATGCCGGAGTCGACCCATATGCATTCCACCATCCTGTGCACCGAGGAGGTCACCAAGACCTACCGTTCGGGAGAGGTTGCCGTGCACGCGCTGCGTGGCGTGAATTTCATGCTCTACTCGCATGAGGTTGTCGCACTTTTGGGCGCATCCGGGTCCGGCAAATCCACCTTGCTCAACATTCTCGGCGGGCTCGACCGGCCAAGTTCGGGGCGGATCTTCTTTCGCGACCGTGAGCTGACGAGCCTGGATGACGAGGACCTGACCGAGTTTCGCCGCGCGCACGTCGGCTTTGTCTTCCAGTTCTACAACCTCGTGCCAAGCCTGACCGCGCGCGAGAACGTGGCGCTTGTGACCGAGGTCGCGGACTACCCGATGCGGCCGGAAGAGGCGCTGGAGCAGGTCGGTCTTTCGGCGCGGCTGGATCATTTTCCGTCCGAGCTGTCGGGCGGTGAACAGCAGCGCGTTTCGATCGCGCGCGCCATCGCCAAGCGCCCCGAGATCCTGCTCTGCGACGAACCGACCGGCGCGCTGGACAGCAAGACCGGGATCACGGTTCTCGACGCGCTGATCGAGGTGAACCGCAACCTCGGGACGGCCACCGCGCTCATCACCCACAATGTCGAGATCCGGCGCATCGCCGACCGGGTCGTCTACATGGCGGATGGCCGGATCACCCACGAGGAACGGAACGAGGCCCGCGTCGCGCCGTCGGAGGTGAGTTGGTGATGCGGATGCTCGACCGCAAGCTCTTGCGCGACCTGCGGCACATCTGGGTGCAATGCCTTGCCATCGCGCTGGTTCTGTCCTGCGGGATCATGGTGCTGATCCTGTCGAGCGGCACGCAGCGCTCGCTGGAGGCCACGCGCACAGCCTATTACGAGAACAACCGCTTTGCCGACGTGTTTGCCAGCCTGACGCGCGCGCCGCGCGGCCTGCTGTCGGAGATTTCGCGGATCGACGGGGTGGCCCGGGCCGAGGGCCGTGTGGTTTTTACCGCCATGCTCGACCTCGACGGCAAGGCGGAGCCCGCCTCGGCCCTCGTCATCTCGGTGCCGTCGGGCGGCGTGCCGATCCTCAATGTGCCGGTGGTCCGCCATGGACGGATGCCGCGCCCCGAGCACCTGGAGGAGGTGGCCGTTTCCGAGGCCTTCGCCGAGGCCAACGGCCTGCGCCCCGGAGACCGGTTCCGCGCCGTGCTGAATGGCCAGATGCGGCCTCTGACGATTGCCGGCGTCGTGATCTCGCCCGAATACATCTACACCGTGGGCTCCGGCGCGATGGAGCCCGATGACGAGAATTTCGGCATCCTATGGATGGGCGAACGCGCGGCAGCAGGCGCGATGGACCTGTCCGGCGCGTTCAACGACGTGACGCTGACGCTTGCGCGGGGGGCGGACGATCGGGCGGTGATCGCAGCGCTGGACCGGATCCTTGCGCCCTATGGCGGGACCGGCGCCTACGGGCGTGACAGGCAGCCCTCGAACGTGTTCATCGAGGGCGAGTTGAAGCAGCTGGGCACCATGGCGGCGGTCTTGCCGCCGATCTTCCTGCTGGTGTCTGCCGTGCTGGTGAACATGGTGCTCGGGCGGCTGGTCGCGCTGGATCGCGGGCAGATCGGGCTGTTCAAGGCGCTCGGCTACCGGACCCACGCGATTTCGGCGCATTACGGCAAGATGACGGTGGGGATCGGGATTGTTGGTGTCCTGCTCGGCTGGGCGGTCGGCTGGTGGCTGGGGCATGAACTGACCGGCATCTACACGCGCTATTTCCGGTTTCCGAGCCTGATGTATCGGCCAGGCACGGCGCCGATCGCGATTTCAGGCGTTCTGGGGCTGGCGGCCACCTTCCTCGGCGGGCTGCGAGCGGTGCGGGCCGCGACACGGCTGCCCCCGGCGGTCGCCATGTCGCCCGCCGCGCCGCCGATCTATCGCCGCGGCTGGCTCGACCGGCTGGGCAGGGGCCTGCGGTTCCGGCAGACGACCATGATGATCCTGCGCTCTCTGGTGCGCTGGCCCGGCCGCGCTGCGGTGACGTTGTTCGGGGTCGGCGGATCGGTGGCGGTGCTGGTCGCGTCCTTCTTCACCTTCGACGCCATCGACCTGATCCTCGAAGAGCTTTTCGAGCGCGCCAACCGCCAGGACGCGACCATCGCGCTGGCCCGTCCGGTCAATGCCGCTGCCGAACTCGACGCGCTGGCCCTGCCGGGGGTTATCAAGGCCGAAGGTCTCTACGCCGCGCCGGTTCGGCTTGTGAAGGGCACGCAGTCAAGGCTTGTGAGCCTGCAGGGACGGACACCGGAGGCCGGGCTGTCGCGGCTGCTGGATGCCGATGGCGAGGTGGTCGATGTCCCTCTGACCGGCCTCGCGCTGTCGGCGGGTCTCGCCGATGGGCTGGGGGCGCGGCCGGGCGACCGGCTGCGGGTCGACTTGCTGAGCGCGTCGCGTGGAAGCTGGGAGATCCCGGTCACCGCCGTGATCCGCCAGAGCCTTGGCCAGGACGCCTACATGAACCGCGATGCATTCTTTCGGCTGATCGGGCAGGGGCCGCAGGTCAACATGCTCCACCTTGCCATCGACCGGAAGGACCTTTCCGACCTTCAGGCCCGGGCCAAGCAGACCCCCGCCATCGCGCGTTTCACGCTCTGGAGCGACATCCGCCGCCAGTTCGAAGACACGCTCGACGAAAGCCTGGTCACGATGACGGTCATCTTCGCATCGCTCGGGATGCTCATCACCATCGGCGTCGTCTATAACGCCGCCCGCATCCAGATGGCCGAACGCGCCTACGAGCTTGCCTCGCTGCGCGTGCTGGGCTTTCGCCGCCGCGAGGTGGCCTATGTGCTGGTGGCCGAACAGATGGTTCTGACCCTGATCGCCGTCCCGGTGGGCTGGCTTGTCGGATACGGGTTCTGCACGCTCATGGCCGAGGGCTTCTCGACGGAGGTCGTCTCGATCCCGGTGGTCGTGACCCGCCGCACCTACGCGGTCGCCGCGCTGATCGTGATCCTCACCGCGCTCGCGTCGGTCCTCGTCGTGCGGCGGCGGCTGGACCGCATTGATATCGTCAGCGCGCTCAAGCAGAAGGAATGACCCTGCCCATGTCCCTCCGATCCGTCCTTGTCGCCATGATCGCCGCTGCCCTGCTTGGCGCTCTTGTCTGGGCCCTGCTGCCCGCACCTGTGCTGGTGGAGCTGGTCGCGGTTTCGCGCGGGCCGATGCAGGTCACGGTCTCCGCCGAGGGCATCACGCGCGTCCGCGACACCTGGCGAGTCACCGCCCCGGTGACCGGCGAGGCGCAGCGGTCGCCGGTCCATGTCGGCGATGCGGTGACGGCCCGCGAGACCGTGGTCGCGGTGATCGAGCCGGCCGAGCCGCCCTTTCTCGACGCCCGCGCGCGCCGACTGGCAGAGGCCTCGGTGGTCGAGGCGGAGGCGGCAGTGCGACTGGCCGAGGCCAGCCTCGTTCGGGCCGAGACGGAACTGTCGCACTTGGAGGCCGAACTTGAACGGACCCGCGCCCTGGCCGAACGCGGCACCCGCGCGCCGACCTTGCTGGAGGACGCAGAGCAGGCCGTGCGGTCTGCGCGGGCCGGGCGCGACGTGGCGCAGTCCGACCTGGACATGCGGCGCGCCACGCTTGCCCGCATGCAGGCGCAACTGGAGGGGCCCGAGACAGGCACGGCGGATGGGCCCGCCACTTGCTGCGTCGAGATCACCGCGCCGCGCACCGGCGTGGTGCTCGACCTCGTGGACGAGAGCGCGCGGCTGGTCACTGCGGGCGAGGACCTGATGACGATCGGCGATCCCGAGGATCTCGAGATCCGGGTCGATCTCCTGTCGTCCGACGCCATCGGCGTCGTCCCGGGCACCCGCGCCCGCATCGAACGCTGGGGCGGGGACAGGATGCTGGATGCCGAGGTGCGCCAGATCGAACCCTCTGCCTTCACCCGCGTCTCCGCCTTGGGGATCGAGGAGCAGCGCGTGCCGCTCGTGCTTGACATCGTTACCCCGCCCGACGCGCGCAAGGGGCTTGGCGACCGCTACCGCGTCTACGTCACCCTGGTCACATGGGAGCGGGATGATGTGTTGCAGGTGCCGCAAAGTGCGCTCTTCCGTGCGGCGGGAGACTGGGCGCTGTTTGTCGAGACGGACGGGCGGGCGGCGGCGCGGACCGTCACGGTGGGCCGCATGTCGGGCGATTGGGCCGAGATCGTCTCGGGCGTTGCCGAAGGAGCGCGCGTCATTGCCTATCCCGGCGCCTCGATCGAGGAGGGGACCCGGATCGAGCCTCGGCAGAAGGCGGCTGAGGGGAGCTGATGCCGCGTGCTGTTGTCCCGCGCTGTGCCCGGTTCCGCGGGCCCATGCCCATCGGCCAGCCGCTCGGTTGGCCGCGCGTCCACCGAGTGCCGCCGCGCGCGTCGGCACAGCGTTTCGGGTCTTGCAGCGCCAGCCGGGCCACTATCCTGTCCCCTTGCGGGCGGCGCCCTGCTTTTATGCGGAAGACGACGAACGGACAGCAACGTGCAGCGCAACATCCCGCTTGATCGACTCGAAGGATTGTGGAGCCCCCAGAAGGGACTTGATGACGGCGACGTATCCCGGCAGCGCGCGCGTCATGGGCCGAATGCCATCGTGGCAGAGAGTTCGGCGGGCTGGCTGGCCATCCTGCGCAGCATCGTGCAGGACCCGATGATCTGGTTCCTTGTCGGGACCGCGGTGCTTTTCCTGGTGCTGGGGGATTATTCCGAGGCCGTGGTTCTGGCGTCGGCCCTGCTGCCCATCGCCGGGATGGACGGCTACCTGCACCGGCGCACCGAAGCCTCGACCGAGGGTCTGCGCGCGCGGCTGGCGTCGCGGGCGCGGGTCATCAGGGACGGATGGGAACAGGACATCCCTGCGGTGGACCTTGTGCCCGGAGACCTTGTGATTGTTCCCGCCGGTGCCTGGTTCCCGGCGGATGGGCTGATCCTCGCCGGCAATGGCTTGCAGGTCGACGAATCCTCGCTGACCGGCGAGGCGCTGCCGGTGCGCAAGGCGCCGATCCCGGAACGGCCCGAAGGCCCGGGGCATGGCTAGGTGGAGGAGGTGCATTGGGGCATGGCCGGCACCCGTCTTCTGACCGGAGAGGCCCGGCTGCGCGTGGCCTGGACCGGCCCGGAAACGCTTTATGGCGAGATCGCGCGGCTGACCAGTGCGACACGCAGCGAACGCACCCCGCTGCAGCAGGCCATCGCGGACCTCGTGCGCCGCCTTTTGGTGATCGCATTGGCCCTCTGCGCCGCGCTGGCCGTCATACGGTTCGCCCAAGGATATGGCCCGATCGATGCCCTGCTGAGCGCGGTCACGCTGGCCATCGCGGCGCTGCCCGAGGAATTTCCCGTCGTCTTCTCCTTCTTCCTCGGGCTTGGCATCTTCCGCCTCGCAAAGCATCAGGCCCTGGTGCGCCGCGCCGTGGTGGTCGAGAACATCGGACGCGTCACCTTCATCTGCACCGACAAGACCGGGACGCTGACCGAGGGACGGCTGACGCTCGATCACGTCGTGCCCGGAGATCGTCTGGACCGCGACGAGGTTCTTGCCATCGGCGCCACGGCCTCGCGTGCCGAGACATCCGATCCCCTCGACGAGACCCTCCTTGCGACATCCGCGCCCTGGGCTGGCGAGGTCGAGGCGGTGTTTCCCTTCACCGAAGACCGCCTGCGCGAAACTTGCGTGATGCGCAGCCCGGACGCGGGCTGGCGCGTCGCGATGAAGGGCGCGCCCGAGACGGTGCTGGCCCTGTCGGACATGGCGGCGCCGGATCGCGAGGCCTGGCACCGGCAGATCCAGTCGCTCGCCGCCTCCGGCCACAAGGTCATCGCGGTCGCCTCCAGGACTTTGTCGGACTGGAACGGGGCCGAGCCGGAGGGCGGTTTCGCCTTCGCCGGCCTTCTGGCTTTTGCCGATCCCGTCTGGGATGGTGTGGCAGACGCAGTGGCCGAGGCACAAGGCGCCGGCATCCGGGTCATCATGGTCACGGGCGATCACGCGCGCACGGCCGGGGCCATCGCGCGCGAGATCGGCATCGGCGGCCCCGCGCCGCGTGTCATCGATGGCGCAGGGCTTGGCCCGCATCTCGGACAGGCCGGGCCGTTGTTCGATTTCGACGTCGTCGCGCGGTGCACGCCATCCCAGAAGCTGGCCATGGTCGAGGCGCTCCGCGCCGAGGGCGAGATCGTCGCCGTGACCGGGGATGGTGTGAACGATTCGCCTGCGCTGCGTGGTGCGGATGTCGGGATCGCGATGGGCGAACGCGGCACCCGTTCGGCGCGGGAAGTGGCGTCGATCGTGCTGCTCGACGACAATTTCGCGACCCTTGTCCGCGCAATCGCGGAGGGTCGGCAGCTGTTCACCAATCTTCGCCTCAGCTTCGCCTACCTGCTGATGCTGCACGCGCCTCTGGTCGCCACGGCGGCCCTCATCCCGCTGCTCGGGTATCCCTTGATGTATCTCCCGATCCATATTGTCTGGATCGAGTTGATCATTCATCCCACTGCCATGCTGGTGTTCCAGAACCTGCCTCAAGGGCACAGGCTGTCGTCCCACCATGGACCGGGACCGATCCGGTTCTTCTCGCGCCGCGAGTGGCTCGGCATCGCGCTTGTCGGCGCGATGGGGACGGCGGTCATTCTGGGTGGGTTCATCTTCAGTCTTGGTCCGGACCTCGATGTCGCCCACGCGCGGGCGATGGGCATGGCGGCACTTGTGATCGCGAGTTCGGCCATCGTTGCCACCATCACGCGACTGCGGACGCGGGCTTCGGTCCTGGCAACCGTACTGCCGGTCGCATCCGCATTTGCCGCCATTCAGATCGCGCCGCTCGCCGCATTGCTTCACCTGTCCGCAATGCATCCAATGGATTGGTTTCTCGCGGCGGTCGGCGGGGTGTTGATCGGGGTCGTGAACCAGTCTGCGACCGCGCTCCTTGATCGGCGGTCGGGATCAGCTCCGACCGGGTAGCGCGCCCGGATAACCTCGGTTGGTCCGGCTCGGCCCTGGCTCGCCACGGTGGCGCCACAGGGTCGGAAAGAATTGCGATCCCTCGTCTGAACGTAGGGTTGGCCATCGGGTCGGACTTATCACTGCCGCCGGAAATCCGCCAGGCGGTCCCGCTGAAAGGATACGGTGCGATTGATCTTGGCGTAGACGAACCCGACGACATGGATGTGCGATCCTTCGAACCTGGTGCTCACCCCCTTTGCGCGAGCGATGATCCGCGCACGACGCTAGGTCCCGGATCATCTGGAAATGGCTACGCAACTTGTCCGAAATCACGACACGAGCTTCACCGAGCCGTTTGATCGACCTTGGCGTTGCGCTGTGGCTGAACGAGAATGTCCAGCACGTCGCCGCTTCTGTCGACCGCCCGCCAGAGCCAGTTCTTTTTGCCGTTGATCGGAATGACGACCTCATCCAAGTGCCATTTGTCGACTGCCGCCGGTCTGTCGCGCGGGATGCAACCGGCGAACTGGACCCCAAAACGGGTTACCTATTTCTGGAACGTTTCCCGGCTGACCGTCACACCTCGCGCGGCGAGAAGAACTTCTACATCTGCGAAGCGATAGTCGCCCGAGACCGCACATGCGACGACTTCACAGGGAAACCGGTGGCCTTTCAGGGGCGGCATCGCGGACAGTGTTTTCAGGCCCGACGTCCAACCAGGCACCGCTCGGCAAACAAGCAGGCAATGCCCTCACTCGCACCCTCCTGACTTGCGCAGTCTGATTGACCCGGGCCAATGGGTCAGGACTTGGCTCAACACCTGACCGACGAAACCTTGCCCTACCCGAGCCGCTCCGTGAGGTAGGCCACCGCCTTGTTTGCCGTCGCGATCCGAGGATAGTCGCTTTCGGGGATGTCGACGCCAAGCCGCTTGTGCAGCGCGCTCACGAGGTTCAGTACATCCATCGAGTCGAGGTCCAGGTCGTTCTGGATCTGGTCGTCGCCACTGATTGCCGCGGCGTCGAGATCCGGTGCAATACGGGTGATCTCTTCGAGAAAGGCGCGTCTGATGTCGTCTTCGGTCATAGGGCCTCCGGCTCCTGCAAGAGTTGGTCAATCCGAGCGAGAAAGCGCGCACCGGTGCGGCCGTCATTTGCCCGATGATCACCGGACAACGTGGCCTGGACGCAGGTTCTGGGTTTCATCTCCCCTGCGACCACGCGCGACACGAGGCGCGGCGACCCGAAGCCCACAAGGGCCACCTGCGGCGGATAGATGATGCCGGTCAAGCTGTCTACGCCACCTTCGCCAAGGCTGGAAACGGTGATGGTGCCCTCGGTCATTTCCGAGCCTTTCAAACGTCCGGCCCGGGCGCGCAACACGAGGTCGCGCATCGCCGCCATGATCTCGTCCAGCGTCTTGGTCCCGGCATCCATGATCGCAGGTGCAATCAGCCCGCCACCGCGCAACGCCACCGCGACGCCGACATTGACAACCGTCGAGGGCGCATAACGACCGTTGGCGTAGTGGCCGTTGAGGGCCATTTCCTTGCCCGCCGCCCGCACCACCGCGCTGATTAGAAGGGCACCCATGAGAAGTCTTTGGTCGGGAGGAACTCCTGCGTTGTGCGCCTCCAGCCAATTCTGCGCCGCCTGCAAGTCTATCTCGTGGTCAAGGTAGTAATGCGGGATCTCACGTTTTGCGCGGGTCATGGTGGCGGCAATCGCCTCGCGCATGGCGGCGAAATCGAGCCCGCGCCTCGCAGGGGCCGGCGCCGCGTCGCCCATCGCCACCTCGACATCGCGCAACAGCACCGCACCACCGGGACCGCTGCCGCGCAGAGTCGAGAGGTCGATGCCGCTTTCCTCCGCTCGGACCCGGGCCGCCGGCGATGCGGCGGAGACTCCGGAAGCGGCGGCGGGCGGCTTCGCGGCCGGGCCGGTTGGCAGCGAAGGCGCGAGGCTCGGCGCGGGCGCCCCCGACGGTTCCGTCACTGGGGATCTTTCGACAGCCGCCCCGGGGACCACAGCGCCGGGTCCAGCAGGCTCGCCCGCATCGCGGATCACTGCCAGCGGCGCACCCACCGGAAAGGTCTGGCCCAGCCCGGCGTCGATGCGCTCCACCACGCCGTCCTCGAAGACCTCGATCTCGATCGCGCCTTTCTGCGTCTCGACCACGGCCACCACATCGCCGCGATGCACGGTGTCGCCGGGGTGGACCAGCCAATCCACCAGCTTGCCGTCCTCCATGTCGGCCCCCAGCGAGGGCATCCTGAAGACCGCCATTGCCTAACCCTTTCCAAGCGCTGCCCGGGCGGCGGCGACAATGGCGGGGACCTGCGGAATCGCGGCCTCCTCCAGGTGTTTCGGATAAGGGATCGGCACCTCGGAGGAACAGACCCGCCCGACCGGCGCGTCGAGCCGCCAGAACACCTGTTCGACGATCCGGGCCGAGATCTCGGCGGCAAGCGACCCCGAGCGCCAGCCCTCGTCCACGATCACCGCCCGCCGCGTGCGTCCGATCGAGGCCATGATCGTCGCGTCGTCCAGTGGACGCAGGACGCGCAAGTCGATCACCTCGGCCTCGATGCCTTCGGCCGAAAGCGCTTCGGCTGCCTCCAGCGTCTTGTAGAGCGAGCCGCCGTAGGTGATCAGGGTCAAATCCTTGCCGGGCCTGCGGATCGCGGCGCGGTCTATGTCAACCGGTCCGGCAGCAGCGTCGATCTGGCCGCTGAGGTTGTACAGCATGACGTTCTCGAAGATCAGAACCGGGTCGGGATCTTCCAATGCGGTCCACAGCATCCCTCGCGCATCCTCCAGCGTGGCCGGAGCAAGGACTTTCAGCCCCGGGATATGCGCGTACCAGCCTTCCAGCGAATGCGAGTGCTGCGCGGCCAGTTGCTTTCCCGCACCGGTGGCCATGCGGATCACCAGCGGCACGCCGAACTGCCCGCCGGACATATGCCGCAGCGTTGCCGCGGTGTTCATGATCTGGTCGAGCGCCAGCAGGCTGAAATTGACCGTCATCAACTCGACGATGGGGCGCATCCCGGCTGCCGCCGCGCCGATACCAAAGCCTGTGAAACCGGATTCGGAAAGCGGCGTGTCGCGAATGCGATCCTCGCCGAATTCCTCCATCAATCCCTTGGAAACGGCATAGCAGCCGCCGTATGCACCCACGTCTTCGCCCATCAGGAACACCCGGTCGTCGCGCAGCATGGCGTCACGGATGCCCTGTTTGACCGCCTCGCGGTATGTCGTTTCCACCGTCTCACCCGAGGGCACGGCGGTCTCGGTCGGCGCGGATCGCACCTCGGCCAATGCGTGACGGGTCAGGGTCTCGACCGGCTCCCATTCCGCCGCTTCGGCGAAATCCACCGCCTCGGCGATCTCCGCGTCGATCCTTGTCTCCAGCGCCGCAAGGTCGTGGTCATGCAGCATCCCGGCGCCAAGCGCCCAGTCACGGAACCGCACGATGGGCCCTTTCTGACGCCAGTTCTCGACTTCGTCCTTGTCGCGGTAGAGTTGCGCGTCGAACATCGAATGGGCGCGGAAGCGGTAAGTCCGGCATTCCAGGAAATAGGGGCGTGCACTTTCGCGGATCGCGGCCAGCGCGCGGCGCGCGGCGCTCTCGACCGCAACCACGTCCATGCCGTCGATCACCTCGGAGGCAATGCCGTAGCTGGCTGCCTTGGCGTGGATATTGGTCTCCGCCTCCGATCGCGCCAGCGCCGTTCCCATTGCATAGCCGTTGTTTTCACAAACGAAAAGCACTGGCGCATGCCAGAGTTGGGCAAGGTTCATGGTCTCGTGAAACTCGCCCTCGGCGACCGCACCTTCGCCAAAGAAGCAAGCGGTGACCGCGCCGCTTCGCTGCATCGCATCCGCCAGCCCCAGCCCTCCGGCCAGTGGCAAGCCGCCGCCGACAATGGCATTTCCACCGTAAAAGTTGTGCGTCGCATCGAACAGGTGCATTGACCCGCCACGCCCGCCGGAACAGCCCGCGGCCTTGCCGTACATCTCGGCCATGACCGATGTCATCGGCACACCGCGCGCGAGCGCGTGGCCGTGCTCGCGATATGTGGCCACGATGCGGTCCTCGGGGTGCAGGTGCGGGATCACCCCGGCGGCGATGGCTTCTTCGCCATCATAGAGGTGCAGGAAGCCGCGAATTTTCTCCTGCGTATACAACTCGGCGCATTTGTCCTCGAACTTGCGGATGCGCAACATGGAGCCCAGCAGGTCCAGGACGTGGTCGCGCGACAGGCGGATCTTGGCGGTGCCGCTCATGATTCATCGGTCTCCAGAGTTGAAATGTCGCCTTCCGGCAGGCCCAGTTCTCGCGCCTTCAGCAAGCGGCGCATGATCTTGCCCGAGCGCGTCTTGGGGAGGGTCTTGCGGAACACCACTTCGCGCGGGGCGACGACCGGGCCAAGCTTCTTTCGGGCATGGCCACGGATGTCGCGTTCAAGCTCCTCCGACGGCTCATACCCGGGGTTGAGCGAGACATAGGCGCGGACCACCTCTCCGGCGGTTTCGTCCGGCAGGCCGATGACCCCGGCCTCGGCCACGGCCTCGTGCTCGATCAAGGCGCTTTCCACCTCGAAGGGGCCGATCAGGTGGCCGGAGGACTTGATCAAGTCGTCGGCACGGCCGACGAACCAGAAATACCCGTCCTTGTCCCGCATCGCGAGATCCCCCGAGAGGTACCAGCCGTCCCGGAACGCCTTGGCGTAACGCTTCTCCTCGTGCAGGTAGTCCCGCATCATCGAGGGCCAGCCGGGCCGCAACGCCAGTTCGCCCACCTCGCCGTCGTCGCATTCCCGCAGGGTCTCGCCATCGGTATCCACCACACCTGCCCGGATACCCGGCAGGGGCTTGCCCATCGAGCCGGGGCGGATATCCATCGCGGCGGTATTGGCGATCATGATGCCGCCGGTTTCGGTCTGCCACCAGTTGTCGTGGAACGGGTGACCGAAAACCTCCTTCCCCCAGATAACGCCCTCGGGGTTGAGCGGCTCTCCGACGCTGGCGAGAAATTCCAGCGCCGAGAAGTCGTATGCCTTCGCCGCTGGCTTTCCTGCGCGCATCATCATGCGGATCGCGGTGGGGGCCGTGTACCAGATCTGCACCTTTTCCCGCTGCAACATCCCGTACCAGCGGTCGAGGTCGAATTCCGCTTCGTCCACCAGGATCGTCACGCCGTTTGCGAGGGGCGATATGATGCCGTAGGAAGTTCCCGTGACCCAGCCCGGATCGGCCGTGCACCAGTAGATCTTGCCCGGCGCCATGTTCAGGGCGAAACGCCCGGTGGCGACATGGGCCAGAACCGCGCCATGCACATGAACGGCGCCTTTCGGCTTGCCTGTGGTGCCCGAAGTGAAATGGATCAGCGCCACGTCCTCCGGCCCGGTCCGGACCACCTCGAAGCTGTCCGAAGCGGCGGCCATCGCGGGCCCCAGCGCCACGCATCCTTCGGGTGCCTCCTCCACGTCCACAAGGAACACGGTCTTCAACGAAGGGATCTGGCCGCGCCAGGCGGCGATCTTGCGGCGATAGATCGACTCGGTCGTGACCACGGCATTGGCCTCTCCGATCTCCATCCGGGTGCGGATCGGCTCGGGGCCGAAGGCCGAGAACAGGGGAGAGAACACCAGTCCGGCCTTCAGCGTGCCCAGTGCCGCAATGTACAGTTCGGGTCGCCGCCCCATCAGAGCATAGACCCGGTCGCCGCGCGCCAGTCCCTGCGCCGTCAGGACGTTTGCAAAGCGCGCGGTCGCGCGGGCAAGGTCGGCATAGCTGTGGTCGCGCACCTCGCCGTCCTTGCCGAACCAGCGCAGCGCAAGACGGTCGCCCTCGCCATGCACCACATGCTGGTCGAGCGCCTCCCAGGCAATGTTGAGGCCTCCCCCCGGCAGCCCATCGAGCATGGTGCGCGCGTCCGTCCACTCGAAGGTCGCGCGTGCCGCTTCCGGATCTCTCAGCAAAGCACCGGTCTTTTCGGACGAGGTCTTGGCAATGACGTCCCATGACATGTGCAATTCCTCCCACGGTATTCTCAGCGTTCGCAGCGATGTTCGCCTTGACGAGAATCAATCGGCGTTCAACCGCCTCTCCGGACGGGACTGTAGGTGCCTGAAAAGCGCTTGCGATTCTCAGGTACGCAGCAAGACATCGAAAGACCGAATGTGATGTAGATGCGCGGGCGGGCTTCTTTGCATCACCAATGACAAGGCAGCGTGCCTTGACCCCGATCAACGCGATTCGTCGACCTCGGCACTATCGTGACGGCAATGATACGGGAGGATCAAATGGCAAGCGGCATCAAAGCGGAAAGCGACAACGTGATTTGGCTCGACCGGCTGTCTCGGGGAGACGTGCCCAGCGTCGGCGGAAAGAACGCCTCTCTCGGCGAAATGCTGCAAGTGCTCACCGCGCAGGGCATTCGGGTCCCGCCGGGCTTTGCCACCACTGCCAAAGCCTATCGCCAGTTCATCGAGGCCAACGAACTCAGAACGGTTCTGACCGCGGTTCTGGGCGAGATGGACAGCCAGCACTTGACCCTGGCCGAGGCAGGGCGAGAGATCCGGTCGCGTATCACCCAGGGCAAATGGCCTGCAGAGATCGAGGCCGAGATCCGCGCGGCCTATCTTCGGCGGTGGCCGAGGAGGTCGGGCAGCATGAACCGGCGGTTGCGGTGCGGTCCTCGGCCACCGCCGAAGATCTGCCCGACGCCAGCTTTGCCGGTCAGCAGGAGACCTTTCTCAACGTGCGCGGCGAGGCCGCGCTGCTGGTCGCATGTCGGCGCTGCTATGCCTCGCTGTTCACCGACCGGGCGATCACCTACCG